>CAYGIB010000224.1:0-3299 GCA_964349735.1 uncultured Oscillospiraceae bacterium
GTCGAAATCGCGGTACAGATCAACGGTCAGGTGAAATTTAAGCTCGATATCGCCGCCGACCTCTCCGCCGAAGATGTCGAAAAAACCGTTCGTGCGGACGATCGTCTGCCCGAGGCTCTTTCCGGGCGTAACATTGTTAAATTCATATACGTGAAGGGACGTTTGGCCAATATCGTCGCCACGTAAACACCTCCGAATCGACCCGAAACAGTAAGAATCAACCCCGGCCGGAGCCGTTCAAAATGGTTTCGGCCGCTTGCTTTTGCGCCCAGACGCTGACCGATCCGGCGGCGACCGGAAAAAATGCCGATCCGCTTTCGTCCAGCGTGATTTCGTCCCCCCGGTTCCGTGTCACATCGATCCAGACATAACCGGATTTCTCGGCTCCGAACGAGAAATGCAGCGCGTTTTCTCCCTCATTACTGATTACAACGGCCAGTCCCGATCCCGGATGCTCCCCGTCACCGCACCGCTTCCACCCGATACAGTTTCTCTTCTCGAAAAGATCCTCCTGATCGCCGTACGCCATATATTTTCGCGCCATTAGCAGCGGATCGAGCCGGTCCTTAAGCGGCGCCTTCGGCGCGTCGCCGCCGATGCCGTAATAATCTCCGTAGAAAAGGCACGGATAACCGTCTTTTCGCAAGAGAATCAGCGCATACGCGATCTGTTTGAACCACTCCTCGATAAAGGACTCGAGCGACTGCCGGTGTTGAGAATCATGGTTATCGACAAAGGTGACAACGTTCATCGGATTAAAACGGACGAGCGCGTCGGAGAAAATCTCGCGCAAATCATACGCGCTTCCCGCTCGCGAGGCATCAAAGAGATTGAAGTGCAGCGGAACATCAAAGAGGGTCATGTGGTAATTGGTATACGACAGATACTCCTGAAGCCGAGTAGGCTCTCCGCGCCAATACTCTCCGACTACAAAAAACGATCGGTCCAACCCTTCTCGAATGCTCTTCACGAACCGCTCGACGAAGTTGTCGTCGATGTGCTTCACCGCATCAAGCCTCATCCCGTCGAGCTTCAATTCTCCGGTGATCCAACGGCCCCAGCGGACCGTCTCGTCCGCGACGTCCGGGTGACTGTAGTCGATGTTTGCGTACATCAGAAAATCATAGTTACCGAATTCCTGATCGACGGCCTGAGCGAAGTCTTTATTTTCACCGACGATTTTATAGATCGCCGTCTCCCCGGTCCGCTGGTCATAGTCCGTCGCGGAAAAGTGCTCCCAGCTCCACTTGAAGCCTGAATACTTTTCTCCTCTTCCGGGAAATGTAAACCGCGTCCACGCTTCAATCATAAACGGCTCGGAAATCACCGTTCTTCGGTCCATCGGGTCGACCTTAACGACCTTGACCTCCTGCGTCCCGTCCGCCGCAGCCTTATGGTTCAGCACAACGTCGGCGTAGACTTTGAGTCCTGCCGCATGGAGCTTTTCGATCGCGAAAAGGAGCGACTGCTTGTCGCCGTACTTCGTCGGAACAGCTCCCTTCTGATCAAATTCACCGAGGTCGAAGAGGTCATAGACCCCGTACCCGACATCAAACGGCGAGGTCGATTTGCAGCACGGCGGAATCCACACTCCGGACACCCCGAGGGCCGCAAGATGCTCCGCATCCTCTGCCAGGCGCTCCCAATGCCGGTGATCCGCAGGAATCTCCCATTCGAAATACTGCATCATGATGTAATTGTCCAAGTCTTACCTCCGAAATGCCCGAATCGAGCCGGGTTAAGGATTCCAGTAACGAATACGATGCGAAAGCCATCGAGCGCTGGATTCTGCTAACGAAAACGACCCGAAGTGCCCTCGACGCTTTCTCTTTCTCTCGAAAATGATTATAACACGGTCCTTCCAAAATTCATGCGGTTCAGCATGCTGATAAATGCCTTGCCGCTTATGTCCCGTACTTCTTGCATATGCTATAATCGCACTGGTACTTAAGGAGATGACCGGTGAGCGAAATGAAGTGTTTTTACCATAACGAAACGGATGCAACCTGCATCTGTGTAGACTGCGGGAAGGCCCTTTGCTCCCCGTGCGGTTCAATATCAAAGCAGCCGCGCTGCGCAGACTGCATGACCGAGTCAAATCAAAAAGAATATAATTCCTTTCTGTACACGTTAATCGTCAGCGCGTTCTTTTTCGTGATAACTGCCGTGATTCTTTTTTTCACCATCGGGGTGCCGGCATTCCGTTCGCCGCTCTGGTGGCTCTTGATGGTCGTCATTGCGACCATTCCCTGGGGCTGGCGATTCCTTAACTCGCTTTTTCCGGTATTCTTCTTTACGACCTCCATCATCGGAATGTTGATTTATCTGATTTTCAAGGCTTTGCTTTCGATCTTTGCCGGTATCGTCGTTATGCCGTGGCAGTTTTTTTCGATTATTCGTTTGCATCTGAAAACAAAGGCTGCGCGCAAGAAGTTTTTTTAGAATGCCTGGGCGGACAAAGCCCGGCATTATTGACATCGTCCCCCCAAATCCCTATAATCTCTCTTGCGTCCCGTGAAGGCGCGGATATGGATAATGCCGATTTAGCACAGTTGGTAGTGCAGCTGATTTGTAATCAGCAGGTCAACGGTTCGAGTCCGTTAATCGGCTCCAGACAAAGGCGGTTCCGAACATACTCCCGGAGCCGTTTTTTTTATGTAAACAGACAAACAAGCATCTCAAAACCCTTTCGATGACCAATACCTATCGGTTCTTATGGATCCTTCTGATTCATTTGCTTTTTCTCCTGATAATAATCGGCCTAACCTGGTAATATCGTATTTTCAGCGCCATGCATTTCACAAATTTTTCTTCAATCGTTCACTATCCTGTATTGAATGGACATGTATTAACATTACAATAAACATAGATAGTTTTTATAGTGCGCGTGCTGTGCGCGGGAGATGATTATGCTGCGTTTGAATTCGACATACATTATGGTTCGAGATATGGAGCGCTCTGTTGAGTTCTATTCCCTGCTGTTCGAGATGGAGCCGTCCTCGCGCGTTTTGGACCGTTGGGCACAATATGACCTGGAATGCGGTTCTTTCGGTGTTTTCAATCAAATGTTTGATTATAAGATGATAACGGCAGGCAGAGCGACGGACGAGAAGTATAACAAAGCCTATATCGAGCGGTTGGGACGACACAAGACCGTTTTCGGAAACAATATCATTCATCATTTTCGCGTGGACGATTTGCGCCGTGAGTACGAGCGACTCGGCCTCTTGAACATAGGCCTCATGTCGGAGATATTCCGTGTTAATATCTCTTCACCGTACTTTTTCTTCACGCTGAAC
>CAYGIB010000224.1:3309-3740 GCA_964349735.1 uncultured Oscillospiraceae bacterium
CCGGATGGAAATATCGTCGAGATTACCGGCAACTATTCTGATATTTCTGAGAAGGCCTCCGCTTCGAGTGAGAAGACATCCGCCGTTTCAGACAAGCAAATCAAGAAGGAGGCTCCCGTGCCGACCGAAGATTCGGAAGAGAGCGATGTCAGCCCGATCGATATTCAACCGAAATCCGGACGGAAAGAAACTCGAGCGACCAAGGATGACTCGCCGCCGGCCGACGAGTCTGTTCCGGACGATCCGCCCGTCCTCAAGGTAGAAGAAACGATAGCACCGATTTGGGATGAACGAGCTGCCCTCAAGGCAAAAGATGTTTTCGTTCCGACTCGGGAAGAACCAATCGACGAAAAGCCCGCGAAAGTCGTCGCACCGACTCGGGAAGAACCAATCGATGAGAAGACCGCTATATTCGTTGCACCGACTCGGGA
>CAYGIB010000225.1:0-3707 GCA_964349735.1 uncultured Oscillospiraceae bacterium
TGCCGAATAATTTCTAAATACCTTATCGAAAACAAACTGTCCGAGGCCGGAGATGTCCGGGTCCGGGTGGCGCAGAAGGTCCGAAATCGCCACACGGCTGTTCGACGCAAAATTTGCGGACAGCTTCTTCTTAAGAGAAGTCGCCATCGCGAGCGGGAAGTGCGCATCAATCGATGTGAAATTATAAGGAATCGGGACGAGAACGCCATCAATCATACCCAGAACGCGATGCGAATAGGGATAGAATGACGAAAAGCCGTTCAAATAATCAAAAACATGTTTCCGGTCCGTATGAAAAATGTGGGGCCCGTACATGTGCACGCGCACCCCGTTCGAACGCTCATATTCGAACATATTTCCGGCTATATTCGGCCTCTTGTCAAAGGCGGTTACGCTAAATCCCGCATCTGCGAGCAATCTTGCCAAAACCGCTCCGGCAAAGCCCAGCCCGACCACCAATGCTTGTTTTCTCACGCCTGCTCCTTAATTACTTTATAGAAAATATTATACCGTTGATGGCTTCATTTGTAAAAGCAAAATGATTATACCTGCGGATTCATGTGGTAAAATACCATATGACGGAAAGACGGAAGAAAGCCGTCGATTAAGCGACAAGGAGCATCCATGCGCAAGCATCCCCCGCCGAAATCAAAAGAGGCATTCAGAAGGCAAGGCGTAACTATACTGGCGCTGATTGTCGCCATCGTTTGTTGCGTTGCGGCAATCGGTATCATAGCGGCAATAGATCTCTATTCCGGCCATAAGAACGGTGCGCCGAGTATGACGGAGCATTCCGGTTCTTCCGACCCCTCATACTCGGTCGACGGAAGCTCCGGGACCACAACTGCTACGGGCACCGATACGGAGCCGAGCGAGGTTACCGTCACGGAGAGCACGGCGGAGACGACCGCGGAAAGCACCGGTCGCATCTTGCCGACCATTCCCTCATATATCAGCGGCCCGGATTTGACCGGCTACGTTGTGGTTCTGGATCCCGGACACCAGGAGACGCCCAATCGTGAGCAGGAACCGCTTTCACCGACGATGTCGGGCTCGAAGGACAAGGTTTCATCCGGTACAAGCGGTGTGATTACCGGGCGCCCCGAATATGAAGTCAATCTCGAAATCGGACTTCTGCTCCGCGAATATCTGGAGAACCTCGGCTGTGCCGTCTATATGACTCGCACGGAAAATGACGTGAATATCTCTAATATCGAGCGTGCCCAATATGCCCTGAGCTATACCCCGGATGCATATATTCGTCTTCATTGCGACGGCAGCAGCGATCCGAACCGGAAAGGCATCGGCGTTTTCATTGCCGACAGCGGGAAGCTCAAAGGTAAACTGCCCGGATGGGCGGATCTTCTCGGAGAAGCCCTGTCCGCCGCAACCGGAGCTGCCTACCGCGGCTATAATGCGAGCAGCCGCTACAGCGGTCTGAACTGGGCGACGGATATTCCGGGCTTTCTTCTGGAGATGGGGTATATGAGCAATCAGGAGGAGGATCTCCTCTTGTCCGACCCGGCCTACCAGCTCAAGATCTGCGCCGGCATCGCCGACTTCGTAAGTCAGATGCCGCTGAATCCGGACCGGCCGAGGGAGCAGGATTAAACAGTATAAATGGCCGGATGGCAAATCGATTTGAAAGCACGTTTATATCAATCACACCTTCTTTTCCATCACATAGTCGTCCATGACAAAACCGCCGCCGATGTCGGCGACCAGGGTGCTAACTATCGAAAAGCCCATCTTCTCGTATGCGTGAATCGAGCCTTCGTTTTCGCGGTTGACCGTGAGGCGGATGAAGGAGAGATTCCTCTCTGCGCAATGCTTTTCAAGGAATCGGAATGCTTCTTTCGCCAGGCCTCGGCCGCGGTATTCCCGGAGGATGTATATCTTACTCAGGAATAGAAATCCGTCGTCCGGGCGGATGCCGACATAGCCGACGCTCGAACCGTCCGACACGATGAAATAGTACTCGTACCCGCCGTCGCGAAGCTGGCCGGTGATTGCCGGAACGGACTGGAAACGATCCAGCATATAATCGACCTGCGCCTGCCCGATGATCGGCGGAAAGTGTTCGTTCCATATGGTGGAAGCAAGCGCTGCGAGTTGCTCGATTTGCTCGGCCGAGGTTATCTTTTCGAAAAAAGTGTTCATGAAATTTCCTTCTGTTGTTTATCTGAATTTGCCGGAAATTCTATTTCCGGTAATCACCGGAAGCGAACCGCTCCACCGCACTGATGCACTGGTCCAGAAATGATCCCTCGCCCAATGTGTTGATCTTGAAAAACACCGCCTGGCTTCCGCCTGAGGTGATCGCGGTAATGAACAGGCGGCCTCCGTCGCCGATCATCGTGATGTTCATGCTGACCCGGTTTCCGCCGATCATACTGTACCGCTCATATACGCGGACAGCGATGCGGGTGGTGCCTGCGTTAAAATCACTTCCATCCTCGAAGGTCGCGGAGACGCTGCCCCTGGTGATCGCCTCGTGCATGTAGTTGGTAAACTCGTCGAAGTTTCCGGACAGAGACTTTTCGAATTTTGCCATCGTCTTGTTCCTTTCAGTAAAGAGATACGAATCCTCGAATTATTCTATCATATGCGGTAAAAACTTCGAAAGGGTTGCGATCAAGAAGGGGTTATGCAAGTTGCCTCTTATCGGTGACCTTGCTCTTCGAAATTATACCCGAAGCTTGCAATTCATTCGATCGCACATTCGACTTTTTCAGGGCTGGAAGCTCAGCACCTTAAACGCGATACCAAAGAAATAATGAAGCACGCAGCAGCCCCAGAAGCTCTTGCTTTTTTCGTAGAAAAGGCCGAGGACAAGACAGGCGAGCCCCGTCATCAGCATGTACCGGAGTCCGTAGCTGATGTGCATGAGGCAGAAGAGGACTCCGGAAATCCAGATCGCGTGAAGAGCGCGGCGACGAAGGGGAAGCGCGCGCCGAAGCGAGACCTGAAGCGACCTCAGAACGACCTCTTGAAAAGGAACGGCGAGAATGTAGGTGAATTTACCATAGACCGGGTCCCAATAAAAAAAATCGCGCCCTTCACCCAGAAGAACGCCGAATCGATTGAGAAGAAGCTTCATGCCGATCATGCCGGCCAAAAAGCCTGCCGAGAGCAGTAATGCCGGCCGGATCTTGCCCCACAACCGCTCACGCGGCACCCAGATGCCCAATTCCCAAGGCCGCAGAGATGTTTTGCGAAAAGCAATCAGACACAGGGAAACGGCCAGGACTTCCAGTACACGCGAACTCATCCACGGCGGAATATCGATGCCTATAGCGCCGAGAGTGAGCCACAAGAGGATTGAAAAAGCGACGGCGGACAGGGAAAAAATGAATACCACTGCCAAATCACGGCGCAGCACTTCGGAGGAAGGATTGGGTATTTCATCGCGCGGTGCTTCGGACAGAGACTTCGTTTCTGCATCGTGAAGAACGTCGGTTCGAGGCTTGGGCTCCGTAACCTCGATCGGCGGGATGAACCATTGTCGCAGGTTGTTTATGAGCATGTGCACCTCGCTTTTATTGCTTCTCACTGTACAATACTAAGATGACTTTCGAATGTCAATGAGCATACATGAGGTGACCTTAAGTATCATCTAGTGTTGTTTAAGAGTGAGTCGTTGACCAAAATCATTGACAAGACGTAGTATCGTGTGATAAATTTTCAGATAAAGCGTCAATATTTTG
>CAYGIB010000226.1:0-3700 GCA_964349735.1 uncultured Oscillospiraceae bacterium
AAAACCGGCGACGTAACTTCCGAGGTTCTTATCCGGCACGAAAAAGATATAGCGCGAAGAAATCTTCGAAATTACCTTCACGGCGTTGGAAGAGGTGACGCAGACATCCGAAAATGCCTTGACCCTCGTGGTGGAGTTAATGTAACAGACGACACTCAAATCGTCATGCTGGGCTCGGACAGTCATGATATCATTCTCATCAACCATGTGTGCCATCGGGCAACCGGCCGATGTGTCGGGCATAATCACTGTCTTTTCCGGGCTTAAAATCTTCGCGCTTTCCGCCATGAAGCGGACGCCCGCAAATACAATCACTTTGTGGGGGGATTCCATCGCGACCCGGCTTAAGTAGTAGGAGTCACCAACATAGTCCGCCACGTCCTGAACGGCACCGTCTACGTAATAATGCGCTAGAATCAAGGCATCCCGCTCATCTTGAAGCGCACGAATCCGGTCGAAAATACCATCCATTTCTCTACTTTCTCCGTTTCACTGATGTAGGTGTATTCTAACATCTGTGACCATGGGTTACAAGGAGTAAACGGTACCCGCGATGCGCCGGATCAACCGGCAAAGATGCTTATATTTCGGTCTTTTGAGGGTAAAGGATATCCCTTCGGGGAACGAAGTGTGATATAATATTCAACAAGCCGCTTGGCGGTAAGGCAGACGTTTTGTTTGTGTTTTGGGCATGAAACCTTAGGGGGGTCCGGTTTTTTGTTGAGAAATTCGATATGTGCCGGTCGGCTTGCATCGAATTGATTTATTCCGGGTTTTTTTTGGGGCGGCTGCCGGGAGGGTAGTAGAAGAAGTGGACAACTCGATCTTGCATCCTCTGGACGCCGGGAAAATGTCCGACGGTGAGCTCTTTCGGGCGATGATGGATTATGCTCACGAAGGAATTTATTTCATCGACCGCAAGTTTAACGTTACCTACTGGAACGACAGCGCAGAGCGTATTACTGGCATCCCGGCGTCGGATATTGTCGGAAGAATTTCCACGGAAAGTATCCTGCGACCGGTTGATCAGAACGGTGAGGCGACAACTTCCGAAAGAACCGCGCTCAAGATGTCGATGCTCGACGGCAAAATCCGCGAACAAGAGGTTAATGTACGGCATCGTGATGGACACCGGGTTCCGGTGCTCCTTCGCACGGTGCCGATTAAGAAATTTACCAAGATTCTCGGGGTCATGGAGGTGTTCATCGACGTGAGCGTCCGCCAAGAAATCGAGGACAAAGCGGAGCAATATAAGGAACTGGCATTTACAGACAAGTTGACCGGACTATACAATCGCAGATACATCGAGGATTTCATCAAGGCGCGGATGGAGGATTACAGGAAGCGAGGAACCCCCTTCTGCGTTATGTTTCTGGATATCGATCACTTCAAGCTTTTTAACGATAACTACGGCCACGAGCTTGGGGACGAGGTCATTTGCATGGTCGGGAAAGCTTGCTCTCTAATGATTCGCTCGTCTGACCTGTTCGGCCGTTTCGGCGGCGAAGAATTCGTTGCGGTGCTTCCGGGTACCAATGAACAGAATATGTATGTTATTGCGGACGCGATGCGCAGCATCGTCGAGAACACGGGCATATCGTCTAACGGGGATAAATTGCGCGTAACCATTTCAATCGGAGCTACGATGGTACGATTGGAAGACACGACGGATTCGGTAATGAAGCGTGCGGACGAGCTCCTGTATATGAGCAAGCAGGCCGGAAGAAATCAGGTTACGACCGCTTAGCGACAGATTTTTGGAAGCAAGGATTATTGATTTTTTCAAACAACGTATTATAATATAAGCGGAGCTTGATACCGTTTTGCGCGGCAGTGCTGTCGTGATATGTTCGCACACAATTCAGTAACATGGTTCCCGAGAGGCTTGCAATACCGTTCTGTTCGACGTCTCTTATTACGTATTACTAAGGTTCGATGCGACAAATGCGGAGGAACAGATGACTACGATGCGACAAATGCAGAGGAACAGATGACTACGATTTACTTTGTTCGACACGCAGAGCCCGATTTGAGTCATCGAGACGAGCTGCAGCGGCCGCTTACCGCCAAGGGAAGAGCCGACAGCATGAGGCTGTCCGAATTCTTTCGAAACGAACCGGTCGATTTTGTCTATTCCAGCCCGTATCGCAGAGCGGTCGAGACGGTTAAGCCTCTTGCGGAGAGATACCGCAAGACTATATATCTGGAAAAGGACTTCAGAGAAAGAAAAATCGACGACGAGTGGATTAATGACTACGAGAGTTTTCTGGAGCTTCAATGGACGGATTTTCTATACCGGAGAAGAAACGGCGAGTGTCTGCAGACCGTTCAGGACCGGAATATTGCCGCAACGAATATGCTTCTGCTGAAACACATGAATAAGAGCGTCGTCGTCGGCAGCCATGAGAATGCTTTGGGTACGGTAATTAGACACTATACTAAGAATTTTGGTATCAAGGAGTTTATGAGAGTGAGGAATCTTCGCCCGTGGATTGTACGGTTCACCTTTAACGGGGTTGAATGTGTGAATGTGGAGGATTTCTGCTTGGAAGCATAGTCCGGAACACAGAAGCCTTCGATCCGGGCTTATTATTCACAGAATAACAAATCCCCTCCCCGAGTCGTCGGAGAGGGGATTTTGGCAACGGTATACGGGAGACTAATATGAAATGCCGTGTGCGGTCATGGCGTCCGCGATTTTGAGCATACCCGCGATATTAGCTCCGAGAACCAGATTCTCAGGATCGCTATATTCGGTCGCGGCTTCGGTGGCGTTTTTGAAAATGTCTCTCATAATCTGGTGAAGCTTCTCGTCGACCTCTTCAAAGGTCCAGGAGAGGCGCATGGAGTTCTGGGACATCTCGAGTGCTGATGTGGCTACGCCGCCGGCGTTTGCCGCTTTGCCGGGAGCAAAGTAGACACTGTTTTCTCTGAACAGATCCACCGCCTCGGGAGTGCAAGGCATGTTCGCGCCTTCTCCAACATACTTGCAGCCGTTACGGATGAGTGTTTTCGCGTCATCCGCGTTGAGCTCGTTCTGTGTGGCACAGGGAAGAGCGACATCGCACGGAACCGACCAAACACCACGGCCTTCGTGATATTCGGAACCGGGAACGGCCTTGACATATTCGTTGATTCGGGCGCGGCGAACTTCTTTGATATCTTTGACAACTTCCACATTGATACCCGCAGGATCATAAATGTACCCGTTGGAGTCGGAGAGGGTAACCGGCTTTGCGCCAAGCGCATAAGCCTTTTCCGCCGCATAGATTGCAACGTTACCGCTTCCGGAAATAACTGCGGTTTTACCGGCCATGGACTCGCCTCTGGCCAGAACCATCTCGTTTACGAAGTACAGAAGCCCGTAACCGGTCGCCTCCGTGCGTGCGAGTGATCCTCCGTACGTCAGTCCCTTTCCGGTGAGAACACCGGTGAACTCATTACGAAGACGCTTGTATTGGCCGTACATGAAACCGATTTCTCTGGCACCGACACCGATATCACCGGCCGGAACATCGGTGAATTGACCGATATGTCTGGAAAGCTCCGTCATGAAGCTTTGGCAGAAACGCATCACCTCAGCGTCGCTCTTGCCCTTGGGATCAAAATCGCTTCCGCCCTTGCCTCCGCCGATCGGAAGACCGGTCAGGGAGTTCTTGAAGCATTGCTCGAAGCCGAGGAACTTGATAACTGAGAGATT
>CAYGIB010000227.1:0-3689 GCA_964349735.1 uncultured Oscillospiraceae bacterium
ACGAGGACCAGGGCGGATAATACCAAAGTCTTTTTCATGAGCGTTTACCTCCTGTTAGTGATACGTTCCCATGAACACATTTTACATCCTAAAATTTCGCGCGTCAACACACATCTAAATATAATTTTAAATCATTATATACGCATTTTTATTTATGGCTTGATGTGCTCTCTGCTGTTTGGCGGTTACAACAAATCGGACGCGAAAAGGACAGCATGTTCTTGCATTCATCCCGCACCAATAGATTTTTCCTGTCCATGTATCATCCTGCCCGAAGATATTGAGACATATATCGGCCTATGATAGTATGGTTCTCATAGGATCTTTACAATCGAGCAGAGATTCCTTGTGATCGACTTCACACGTATGCATTGAGGCCAAGCTTTTAGGGATTAGCGAGTTGCAGCGAATTTGTTGTAGCGAAAATCAGGAGGGTGTCGTATGGAAGAATTTCTGGCCTTTTTGGCCGGCATTGGGGTGTATCTGATTATCAAGTATGTGATCGCCGGGTTTTTCATCTTGAACCAGAATGAAAGGGCAGTGAAGACCGTTTTCGGGAAGGCGCAGCGTATTGACGGGAAGACGACGCTTGACGATCCGATTTCCGAAGGATTGAATGAGACCGAGAAGAAACGGTATGCTTACCCGCAAGTTCGCGTAATTCAACCGGGTGGCCCCTATTTCAAGTGGCCGTGGGAGAAGGTATACAAGGTCTCGGTCGCGACCGAGACCGCCAACATGGCCTATGACCCGGAGAATGCCAGAGCCAACCACAACAATACGATTCTGGATGCCGTCACGAAGGATCAGCTCAATATCGGGCTTTCGGGTCAGATTCGATATCGGGTTTCCGATAAGAATCTCTATGCGTATATTTTCGGCGTAAAGAATCCGATTGCTTACGTGATGGGTTATTTTGTGTCCGTCCTGCGCGAGCGGATTGCTAATTTTGAAGGGAAAGCGCTGGAAATTGACGATGAAACCGCAGATAAAGACATCGCGCTAACGGTGCAGGGAATCTCAATCAACGATTTGCGCAAGAATCTGCGTGAATTGAACGATCACATGGATAAAGAGTGCAGTGTCTCCGCCGCCCGTTACGGGGCGGTTCTGGAGGCATCGTTAATTACGGGAATTGATCCGCCGGAAGAAGTTGAATCCGCCCTGGCAGCCATCAATACGGCACATAACCAGGTGTCATCGGACATCAGCCTGGCGCAGGCTTCCGCCGACCAGAGAATCGTCGAGTCCAGACGAGCCGTTGAGATTGAAACACTCAAAGCGCAAGGAGAGATCGAGACGCTCGAGAAGCTATCCGCACAGCTTATTGACCTCAAGAAGCAGGGGGGCCGTAAGGCTTTGGACGTCTATCTCAGGAATATTAAGCTGGCGCTTCTTAACCAGACCACACGGATCGTGAGGAGACAGAAGCAATGAGCGAAGTGATGGATATCTTAAGTGAAATGGGGATGGGTGATATGGGTGAATATTTTATTTATGCGATAATCGGGTTTTTTCTGGCAGCGTTTGCCATTCCGGTTTTTTTCTTTATCCTTCGTCTTTTCGGTGTTTATGTTGTCGTTAAGGAAAAGGAATCGATTGTCTATACACTTTTCGGTAACGTCGTCGGAGTCCTGTCCGAGCCCGGACTTCATTTCCTCTGGAAGGAATTCGGTCCGCGCGCCTTGCTGGTCAACACCATCGGACGCCGGTACCGTGTCGATCTCCGATTGGACCAGGAGTATCTGCGCAGTCAGCCGGTCAACTCGGAAGAGGGCGCACCGATGGGTGTCGGTGTCTGGTACGAGATGTACATCAGCGATCCCGTTCAGTATCTTTTCCGTAACGCGGATCCGAGAGGCTCCCTGGCTGCCAACGTCGGCAGCTCAACGGTTCGCTGCCTTTCCAATCTTCCGCTCGAAAAGATGATGGCCGACCGCCATGCGATGAGCCGGATGGTTCGGGAAGAGGTGTCCAACAAATCGATGGATTGGGGATACCTATTGGGTTCCAGCTACATTCGCAAGGTCCATTTTCGCGATGCCGAGATGATTCGCCAGATCGAGAGCAAGGTCGTCAATCGCCTTCGTCAGGTGACCTCCGCGATTAAGCAGGACGGCGCCAACCAGGTGAGTATCATAAGAAGCGCCGCAGAGAAGAAGGCTGCGATTGATTTCGGAAAAGCCGCCGCGATTCGGCCCAGAATTGTCGGCGATGCTTTGAACAAGATCGCCGCCGACCCCGACATCGCATCAGCGATGTTTGAAATTCTCGAGACCGACCGGATTCTCGATAGCAAGGTCCCGATCGAGTGGATTCCGGAGGGTGCCGATCTGATGGCACAGATCATCGCATCGGACGGAAAGGTTCCGGCGAAATAGCATCAATCTGAAGCTATCGATGAACGATACGATATTTATGAAATCACGGCAGGAAATTTCCGTCGTGATTTCTTTTTTTCTGCAAGATGTTATACTGGGGGCACCCTCAAAAGCTCAAAAACGATCGGCAGCCTTGGCATTATTTAAGGAGACATATAGCCAGAGTTTTTAAAAGAGGAGAATACAGATATGCTTTTACGCAAAATGCTTGTGCTTTTTTGCGCGGGTTTGCTTGTCCTGAGCATGCTCCCGACTACGGGGTGCTCGGAAAAGCCCGGCAAGAAAAGTCTTCATAAATCTCAAAACGGAATTGAAACATGGGACGGCGGATTCATGCGAGACAATCTTACATCAACGGAATTGGTTCGACTGATGGGCAACGGCATCAACCTGGGAAATACAATGGAGGCCTACGGACACAAAAAGCCGGGAGTCGATGCGCCTGTTTCGGCATTTGAGACCCTCTGGGGACAACCGGTGACCACGCAGGAAATGATTTCCGCGATGAAGGATGCCGGATTTGATTCCCTTAGAATTCCGGTCGCCTGGACGAACGTCATGGATTATGAATCCGGCGACTATACGATTCGCACCGATTACTTGGACCGTGTCGAGGAGATCATTAATTACGCCTTGAACGAAGATATGTACGTCATCATTAACGATCATTGGGACGGCGGATGGTGGGGGATGTTCGGCTCCGCAAATCAGGAAAAGAGATCGGCGGCGATGGATTTATATATTTCCATGTGGACGCAGATCTCGGAGCGGTATAAAGAATACTCGGACTTCCTGATTTTCGAGTCGGCCAATGAGGAACTGGGCGACCGACTGAATGATGTCGATGTGTGCCCGGATTCGGGGACGCTATCCGAGGACCAGTGCTATGAGACGGCGAACCGGATAAATCAAGCCTTTGTCGACACGGTTCGCGCGACGGGCGGTAACAACGCAACGCGGTTTCTGTTGATTGCGGGGTATAACACCGATATCAAGAAGACCTGCGACGAGCGATATGCCATGCCTTCCGATTCGGTAAAGGACCGATTGCTTCTTTCAGTCCACTACTATACTCCGTGGGGATTTTGCGGCGGGCCGAGTGTCCCGCGCTGGGGCACGGTCAAGGACTATACCGAGCAAAACGAGCTTCTTGGCATGATGACCAAGTTTACCGAGCAAGGTTATCCGGTCGTCTTCGGAGAATATACGGTATCCTTGGCCGCCGACGGATCGGTGAAGGAAAAAGCAGCTGATTTTTTCAATAACTTCCTCAACAATTGCGATTTGTACGGGTACGTCCCGATGCTC
>CAYGIB010000228.1:0-3685 GCA_964349735.1 uncultured Oscillospiraceae bacterium
ATAAGATGTCAGTACTCGATCATGAAATCAAGGATCTATCGCTGGCCCCGAACGGTAAAAAGAAAATAGAATGGGCATATCGCAATATGCCGGTTCTCCGTTTACTCGAAAAGGAACTTGCTTCCGAGAAGCCATTCGAAGGATTGCGTATCGCCATTAGTGTACATGTCGAAGCCAAGACCGCATGTCTTGCCAAAGTCTTACGGTCGGGCGGTGCCGATGTGTATCTGACAGGATGCAATCCTTTGTCTACGCAGGATGATGTCGCTGCAGCGCTTGTTGAAGATGGAATGCATGTATTCTGTATTCACGGATGCGACTCGGAAACGTATACCAAGCATCTTGTTATGGCTTTGTCCTGTCACCCGAATATCATTATCGATGACGGTGGAGATTTGGCAATGTTGCTTCACTCGTCTTGCGGAAATTTTCTCGATCGTTTGATTGGCGGATGCGAGGAGACAACTACCGGTGTTCACAGACTAAGAATCCTTGAACGCGAAAATCGACTTGCCTATCCCTCTATAGCAGTCAATGACGCCAGATGCAAACATCTTTTCGATAATCGTTTCGGTACCGGACAATCCGTATGGACAGCCATCATGTCAACCACCAACCTTCTTGTTTCCGGCAAAACGATTGTTGTGGCGGGCTATGGTATGTGCGGAATGGGTGTAGCCTTGAGAGCAAAAGGACTCGGGGCGAGAGTCATCGTCACCGAAATCGATTCTGTTAAGGCCTGCGAAGCATTAATGGAAGGATATGACGTGATGACTATGGACGAAGCGGCACCGCTCGGTGATCTTTTCGTAACAGTCACAGGCTGTAAGGATGTCATCACCAAGAGTCACTTCAAGGAAATGAAGGACGGAGCGATATGTTGCAATGCAGGACATTTCGACGTGGAAGTAAACCTCAAAGATTTGGCATCCATATCTCAATCAAAGTCACAGCTCCGTAATGGCATTGAAGGTTACGTGCTTGATGACGGAAGAACAATTTGCATCCTTGCCGAGGGTCGGCTTGTGAATCTTGCATCCGGAGACGGCCACCCTGCAGAG
Source organism: uncultured Oscillospiraceae bacterium (assembly GCA_964349735.1). GTDB lineage: Bacteria > Bacillota > Clostridia > Saccharofermentanales > Saccharofermentanaceae > JAAYCT01. The sequence goes on from CAYGIB010000228.1 coordinate 1,062, forward strand.
ATTATGGATATGAGCTTTTCTCTTCAAGCCCTATCGGCCCGATATTTAGCTTTGCACGGCAGATCGTTAAAGGTCGGGGTGTATAATATCCCCGAAGAAATCGATCATCGAGTTGCCGGTATGCTTCTTTCCCATAAAAGCAAACAAATCGACGTTTTAACACCGGACCAGGAGAAATATTTGTATTCATGGGACATGGACGGGGAGTAATCATGCAATCTTCGGTGCTTATCAACAACGTAACCTTGGTTACTCCGACCCGAAAGAACGGTCTTTCGATACTTCCAAACACACACGTTTCAATATCGAACGGTATTATTCGCTATGTCGGCCAAGACATCGCAGCCGCAAGAAACTCCTTAACCCATAAGCATTTAGTGCCTGATCTTACAACCCGAGAGGATTCAAACGACATTGCAACCGATGTAACGATTGCCGGCACGGCCTCCTCTTCAGCCAATATCGTTGCCAGCGATGATTATGAGGAATATTCGGGCAGCGATCGAATATTATTGCCGACATTTGCGAACGGTCACTCCCATATCCCGATGTCGATTATGAAAAACACCGCAGATGACATGAATCTAGAGGACTGGCTTTTCAAAGTCATTTTACCGAGAGAACAGAAATTGATTCGTTCGGATATTTATCACGCCAGCCTTCTGGGTATTGCCGAGATGATTAATGGCGGCATCGGTGCATCTGCGGATATGTATTTCATGTCTGAGGAAACAGCACGTGCGGCTCTTGATTCCGGGTTTCGTCTTAATCTTTGTCACGACGGGAAAATCTTGGAACATGATGAATGGCGAACAGATTACAACGGACTTGAAAATTTTCGAAAGCAATTTCATTTATCCGGAAACGGATTGCTGCGTGTTTCTCTGATGATTCACTCGATATACCTTTATCCGGAGTTTTTATACCCGCAGCTCGCCGAAGCAGCTGCTTCATGCGATGTGTCTATCCAGTTACATCTCAGCGAAACTCGAACAGAAGTTGATAACTGTTATGCCCGTTACGGGAAGTCTCCTGCCGAAGCATTTGCTGAATTCGGTATTTTTGACCGGCCATGCATCGCCGCACACGGTGTCCACCTGTCCGATAACGATCGTGATATCTTACGCGATCACAAAGTGACGGTTGCGCATAATCCGACAAGTAATCTGAAGCTTGCATCCGGAATATGTGATGTGAAATCACTTCTTAATAAAGGCATAAACGTTTGTATCGGTACCGACGGAAGCGCGAGCAACAATAGCTTGGACATATACTCTGAAATGAAGATTGCATCCCTTATCGCAAAAGAGATGTACAGAGATCCCGAAAACATGAAAGCCAAAGACACATTATTTATTGCGACGCGTGGGGGCTATGCGGGCATGGGCTTTGCGGACTGCGGCATCATCGAGCCCGGTATGAGTGCGGATTTACAATTGGTGCGATGCGACAACCCGTCCGTCTGGCCCGTCGGCAATCCTATCTCGGCATTAGTGTACGGAACTCCTTCTTCAGCGGTTGAGTCTGTAATGATTGCAGGGAGGTTTGTAAAATACAGAGGCGAACTTACAACCATTGATTTCGAGAGAGTAAAGGCTGAATCAATGCTGTCCGCAAGGAGAATTACAGCCGGATAAGGGAGATGTTTCCTGTTTTTCTCGGTATTGACATAACGGACTTATATTTGTATATTTTAATCCGTGCCGGAAATTACCATATGCCGATGTGGCTCAGTGGTAGAGCAATTCACTCGTAATGAATAGGTCGTGAGTTCGACTCTCACCATCGGCTCCAGGAAACTGTACAAGTGGATCATCCGCTTGTACAGTTTTTTTAATGCTATAATGATTGCGTGTATTATTCACACTTAACATTGTGTGGCCGGAGGGCAGATGATCAGCATATTCGACAAACATCTTCGCTTCACAGCTTCATCTCGCGGGAGTCGAGGTTCCGTATCATATAGGCTGGTGTTAACGATATTATTTTTGTGCATTTTCTTGTTCGGGATGGCTTCCTGTTCTTCGGAAAAATCCATTTTTCCCACAATTCCTCAAAACCCGGGCAATAACAATCCCACAGCGGAGTCAACCGACATAACGGAGACAACCCGAGATCAAGCACGTGTCGCGATCCGACTTGCTGCTCCGTTATCCGACGAGACCGTTATGTATCTGTCGCAACTATATACGGCAAAAAGAAATAACATGCTCGGCGTTGGTATAACCGGACAGACTGTGTCCATCGATTTTCTGGACACGATTGAATCCGATATTTCAGTCGAACTTCTCACTACATCCTCAACCGGAGTGAATCTGTCGTCATATATGACATGGAGCGAATCCGGAACCATACCGGACATCATTCTTACCGACTCGATGTCGGACCTGATTGAATCCGGCTATCTAATACCACTGGAGGATTATCTGGCCGGAAACACACTATTGTCACCGGCAAATGTATATCACGACATGGTAACTCAGTGTTACTCAATGGGACAGCAGTACGGAATACCCTTTTCTGCATCGGTCAGCGTAATTTTTGTAAATAATGAAATTCTAAATGCCGCCGGTATTGTGCTTCCGTATGAAGCGGATATGAACGCGGTACTTGATGCGTCTTCG
>CAYGIB010000229.1:0-3663 GCA_964349735.1 uncultured Oscillospiraceae bacterium
CGACGGCTTTAAGGTCGGCCAGGCCATACTGGGAATCCAATCCGTTGATGCGAAGGAGAATGACATAGATGGCAATCATGCCGATGAAAGAAGGAAATATCTGCAGGACCAGAAGCGCCATCATCATCGTCTTCTTAAAGACGAAGCGGAAGCGTGAAAAAACATAAGCAGACAACGAACAGACCAGAACGGTCGTGATCGACGTACCCGCAGCGATAATGAGCGTGTTTTTAAACCACAATAAATAATTGGTTTCGGAAAAAAGCCGCACAAAGTGCTCTGTGGTAAACCCTCCGCCGAAGGGGATAATGCTTGTCGCGGAAATCGAGCGTCCCGGCGAGAAAGCCGCGCTTACGGCGTACACCAGCGGGTATAATACGATGAGACTGATCAGGGTGAGGAAAATCACGATGAACGTCTTATAAACATGCGTCCGAAATCTCTGGACGGTATTATAGTAAGTAAGGGTTTTCTTGGGATGGCCGGCCGGGCTGTCGGGGACGTTTTCCGGCTCTCCCGGAACGGCTCGGGCTTCCGCCGCTATCGCTTTCCGTTCTGCGGCTTTGGCTCTCTCCTCGGCTGTTATCGCCGCCCGCTCGACCCGCTTCGCTCTTTCCTCGGCTAAATTTGCCTTCTCTTCTGCCGTTGTCCGGTTCTTTTCGGAATGTTGAGATTCGGCCGGAATTTTCTCTGATTCATTCGGGGTCTTCTCCGAGTTTTTCATCACAATTCTCCTTCCTTATAAGATTTGGTCCTTCTGAAGTTGAAAATCGCAAACGGTGCCAATACGACAAATATACAGACCGCCAGGACGGCCGCATAGTTATACTTCTGCAGATTAATCGTCAAATTATAAATCCAGGTTACCATGATATCCGTTCCTTTTGCGCTGGTCGTGGTGGAATCCGCCACGACCGGATTTCCTCCGGTCAGGAAGAATATCGCCCCGAAGTTGTTGATGTTATGCGTAAAAGACATGATGATCAGCGGCATCGTCTGATAAATGACCGACGGCAGAGTAATCGATTTGAAAATCTGAAGTCTGCTGGCGCCGTCGATTCGAGCCGCTTCGAAGACTTCCTTCGAAATCGCTGTCATCGATCCCATCGTAAGGAGCATAAAGTACGGAAATCCGGCCCAGAGATTGATGAGAACGACGGAAAATTTCGCAAGCATCGCATTACTGAGCCAGGGAATGGCGTTGGCCTGCGTCATTAAGCCGAGCTCAATCAGCGTCCGGTTCACGGTACCGAAGCTCCCGTTTAAGAGGTTCTGCCAGACGAGCATGGATACGACGGCCGGAACAGCATAAGGAAGGATAAAAATTGTTCGAAAAACCGGTGAAATCTTTAGCTTTGTCTCGTGCATCACGACCGCCATGAACATTCCGCCGGCATAGCACGTCACCGTTGCTGCGGTCGCCCAAATAAGCGTCCAGGCAGCGACCCGCCCAAGGGCGCCGGTCCAGGTCGCATTCCCTCCGAAAAGAGTCTTGAAGTTATCGAGTCCGACCCAATCCACCGTATTATTGGGCGGAATATGATCGGGAGAAGAATAGTTTGTAAATGCGACACTGGCCGAAAAAACGAGCGGTACAACGACAAAAAACAAGATGAGAAGCACCAACGGAGCCAGGGCTGCGATGGGAAAAGCCTTCGTGCTCATCTCCGAGATAACCCGCTTATAGGAAGGAAGCTGGCCGAAGATGCAATATTCCTTGTAGGTGAAAAGCGCACTTCGAACCGAGATTGCGTACATCATGATAAATATAAAAACAACGGCCAGGATAATGATGCCGTCGATCAACATAAACATGGAATGATCTTTTTCGAAAATCGACAAACCCGGCTTGGGCTCACCCAATGTAATCACATTGAAAAGCATCCGGGCGATCCAGGGTGACAGCACAATCATCACAACTTCGATCAGTGCGAATATGGCGCCTTTGATGTACTGCTTCAATAAAATCAGGTGGGCAAGACCCATGAAAAGCAAGGACGTGATCAGTACCTTTCTGTGAGAGGAACCGTCACGATTCAGCGTTAACATTCTATTCATCCCTCCCCTCCTCACAAATGAGCGGGCTTTGTGTATGCGGTTGGATGGTTAAGTGTTGGAAGATGCACGGGTCTTGCAACCCGTGCATCCCCCATACAACGGAGGAGAATTTACAATAAGTTACGCGACGTAACTTACAATGGCTTGATCGAGCGCCTTCAGTTCGGCCTCGACATCCGCACCGTCCCAGATATTGCTGCTCGCGCTGCCCGCGGCATCCCAGAACGCACTCATCTGCGGAACGGAAGGCATCGGGAAAGCGTAATTCAGCTGAGCGATGAAGCCCTTTGCATATTCGCTTTCGACCACGATATCAATCGCCGGCAGAGCGCCCGTGATTTCATGGCGGAGCAGTTGCATCTCTTCCGAGATCAGAAATGCGGCAAACTGATTCGCTTCTTCGGGATGCTTGGAATACGCGGAAACAAACATGCCGCGCGTGCCCGAGAAGGATGCGGCCGGTGTCGACTCGCCGCTTAATGCGGGCAACGTCGCAATACCGAAATTGAGTCCGGCATTCTTGAAGTTACTGACGTTCCACGGTCCCGATATGTGCATCGCGGCCGTTCCGGCAGCAAACGCACCATCCGCGGTATCCGTGCCCAGATCGGCGGCCGGCAGATTGATGACTTCCTTCATTTTCTGGAATTCTTTCATGCCTTCAACCGCGCTGGCTGTAGCAAGGTAGGAAGAAGATACGTCCGAACCGCTTGTTCCGAACAGGCGGTTCCCGCCCTTTGTTGTAAAGAGTATGGTGTAATACATCGAGGTAACGTCCATGACGAAGCCGTATTTACCCGGATTCGCCGCATTAAAGGTCTTGCACCATTCGTACAGCTCCGCCCATGTCTTGGGCAGCTGGTCCTCGGTGATCAGATCCTTGTTGTAATAAAGCGCATAGGTCTCTGCAGATGTCGGATAACCGTACATCTTTCCGTTATAGGTAAGCGCCGCGGAGCACGCAGGAAGCACTGCTGTCTTCACAGCCGCACCATCCTTGGTCTCCAGAACATGACCGCCGACCACCAGCTCGCCGAGCTTATCATGAGGAGCGGCGAAAAGATCCGGGCCGACCCCGCCGGGGCCGTCCAGGGCAATCTGTGACGAAGAGTCGCCCAGCTCAACGTTTACGAATTTAATGGTGATATTGGGATATTTTTCGGTGAATGCCGTTCCGGCCTGCTTTAACCATTCATCCGGTCCGTCTACGGACTCCCAGACGACCAGTTCGACTTTCTCGGGTTCCTTCTTACAGGCTGCTCCGAAGACTCCGATGAGCAGCACCATAATCATCAATAGGGCAAAAACTCTCTTTTTCATAATGTGCACCTTTCTTTCTCCTTCCGGATCCGGTCTGCATCATGTTTTTTACTGTCGCAGATCCCGAGATCCGGTTCATTTCCGATTACTGAGTCGATTTCTTGAGCGCAATCTGATAATTCAAGATTGTTCTCCGGGTAATTTCCTTGCCGGAAATCATGTCAATCAAACTTTGTCCCGCTACCACCCCCAATTCCTTCACATCGATTTCCAGTGCCGTAATCGGCGGGTTGTTATATTTCAGATGCGCGCTGTCATAAAACGACGCGACCCGAATGCCGTCCG
>CAYGIB010000230.1:0-3629 GCA_964349735.1 uncultured Oscillospiraceae bacterium
TCGGTCCGGACGCTTAAAGCCGAAAGATTTTCGATTTCCTTGCCCATCATTTTTGTCACGAGATCGAGGCGCGACAAATTCCCCAACTCGAACTCTCCGACTAATTCTCCGTTTCGCAGGACTGTTATACGATCACATATTTCATATACCTGCTCGAGAAAATGCGTGATAAAAATGATTCCCACCCCTTGTTCCTTAAGTTGTCTCATGAGCGAAAAAATCCTTTTCACTTCATCGGCATCCAGGGAAGAGGTGGGCTCATCCAGAATCAAATAGCTGCATTCCGTATTGACGGCTCGCGCAATCGCTATCATTTGCTGGATTGCAATCGAGTAGCTATCGAGCTGCGCTGTAGGGTTTGCGGATATATTCAGCTCGCCCAATAAAACCGCGGCGTTAAGATTCATCTGTCTCCAGCTGATCAGGCCCATGGAACGCGGTTCGCGGCCCAGAAAAAGATTTTCTGCGACCGTTAAATTGGGGCATAGATTAACTTCTTGATAAACGGTGCTGATTCCGTGCTTCTGCGCATCCTGCGGCGAACGAATGGAGACGGTATGTCCATCCAGTCTGACGGTTCCCTCGTCCATGGGATACACTCCGGTCAGCACTTTGATCAGTGTTGATTTTCCGGCGCCGTTTTCTCCCATTAGTGCGTGAATTTCTCCTCGACGCAGCTTAAAATCAACCTGGTTCAGTGCGCGAACGCCGGGGAAGGACTTTCCTATGCCGCTCATTATGAGAGAGGGGCTATTCTGTTCGTTTTTCGTTGTATTCATATTATCCGCTCACTTTAATTGATATTGGTTCGGGGAGATAAAGAACCTCCCCGAACCAAATATCAGATATCATCTCACAACGGAAAAGGCTTCTGAAATGTCACCCGTGATTTAATACGAGCGAGCGTCAATGATAGCTTGGGTAATGGTGTCAAAGTAGAAAGCAGCTTCTTCAACGACTTCGATCTTGGCAGGAGTTCCGCCGCCTTCGATGGTCTGAATAATCTCGGCAACCTTCGGTCCATGAAGCGGGTTGCATTCAACGTTAACATTGATTTTGCCTTCCAGAGTCATCTGGAGGTAAGCTCTGTTCGCGTCAAAGGAAATAATCACAACGCCGTCCGTGCCTCCGACCTTTTTTCCGGCCTCTTCGAGAGCCTGAATAGCACCGTCTGCCATGTTGTCATTTTCTGCATAGACTACCGTGATTTTGTCACCATGCTGCTGAATCCAGGAAGCCATGATTTCTTTTGCGGTATCGGTGCTCCACTCGCCGGTTTGACGTGCGAGGAGCTTCCAGTTGCTGTTCGCAGCAATTGCGTCATCCAGCGCTTCGCTGCGTCCGATTTGAGCGGATGCACCGAGCTGTCCCTGCAGATTTACAATATTGACTTCCTCATCGGCCGTGAATCTTGTTTCCAGCCAATCGGTAGCCTTCACACCCTCGCTCTTGAAGTCGGAACCGACCCAGCAAGTATACAGGTCTTGGCTGGCATTGATGGTACGATCCATCAAAATAACGGGAATGCCGGCTTCCTTCGCACTTGTCAGAACGGTATCCCAGCCATCCATATTGACGGCGGCGATAACGATGTAGTCAACTTCCTGGTCGATGAATCCCTGAACGTCGGCCACCTGCTTGGCGGCGTCATTGTTGGAATCCGCAAGGATCAGCTTGTAGCCGTTGGCTTCGCTGAACGTTGCCTGCATTGATGCGGTGTTCGCCATGCGCCAGTCGGATTCGTCCGCTTTACACTGCGCAAATCCAACGACAATCTCAGTATCGCCGGGCTTGGCGGTGGTTTCATCGGCCGGTGCCTTTGTCGTGGTTGCGCCCGGAGCTTGCGTTTCGGCAGGCTTCTCGGTGCAAGCGGCGGCTGCCACAAGCAACACGATCACGCACAGGATGCTGATGAGTTTCAGTAGTTTTTTCATTCTCTTCTCCTCCTAATAGGTGAAAACTTTGAGACGAAATGTTCTCTACCGTTAAGATTAGGCAGATTGTGCCGGGGGTTCTATGCGTATCCTTTCGTTCTTGTTGAATTCTTTTATGGTCTTTCAGGATTTGCGAAAAATTTGCTATATATTTATACGCAAAAGCTATATTATCTTTCGATTTTGTAATCTTCTTGTTTACTGCTGTCGGACGCCTATAGTAGAGTAAAGGTGTTATTATGTTTTATATCGATTATGAAATATAAATGATTGGGAGTTTGCAAAAGTGAAAAATCTTAAACGTCTTTTTTCGATTATTTGTGCCCTCTGCATATTTGCAGGAGGCTGCGGCATTGGAAGTACTAATCCGTCTGCCGATAAACCCATCGTACTCGGGTTTTCCCAGTTGGGAGATGAGAGCACCTGGCGCAGCCAGAACAGCCGTTCAATCATCGACGCCGCCAGAGAGGCGGGCATCAAGATTATGTTTGACGACGCGATGCAGGATCCGGAAAACCAGATAAAGGCCATTCGTTCCTTCATTGCGTACAAGGTGGATGTGATTGCTTTCTCTCCGCTGGTAGAGACCGGATGGGACACGGTGCTTGGAGAGGCCAAGGCAGCCGGGATTCCGGTAATCATTGTCGATCGAATGATCGATACGGAGGACGACAGCCTCTATACCTGCGCGCTTTGTTCTGATTTCGACTTGGAAGGACGCCACGCCGGACGGTTTCTTATAGAAAAATACAGAAATGAGGACCGACAGATTAAGATTGTGGAGCTCGCGGGCACCGTCGACTCGACTCCCGCCATCGGTCGTTACGAGGGCTTCCGGAGCATTATTACCGCCGATCCTAAGTTTGAGGTGATTTTCAGTGTGAGCGGGGACTTCATGCTGAGCAAAGGCCGGGAAATTATGCAGCAGGTGCTCAAGCATTATCGCCCCGAAGATATTGACGTTCTCTACTCCCATAATGACGATATGACCTTCGGCGCCATTGAGGTGATGCTGGAAGCCGGTATCGTGCCCGGCAAAGATATCGTGATTATATCTGTGGACGCTACCCAGCGAATCATTGATTATCTGCGTGAGGGAACCGTCAACTGCGTAATTGAGTGTAATCCGAACAGCGGCCCGCAGTTGATGGAGATCGCACAGAAAATTGTAGCCGGCGAAACGGTGGAGAAGAAAATATACATCAAAGAGCAGGTCTTTGATGAAAATAGCGATTTCAGTACAATTGCGGATCGAGGGTATTGATTTACATACCCCAAAGGGTGTTTGCGGAACGGAAAGGCAAAAACAGAAGTGCATACCAAGAGTATTCGAAAGACGCTTCGGGTCACAAACTGGGTCATTATAGTGGCTACGCTCGTACCTTTCTTGATTAGTACCCTTTACTATAATATTACGGTCAACCAGTATGAAGGAATCATCGAAAATGTTTACAGCGCCAACAGTCTGTCGAGCGTAGTACAAGACGAAATCTACCCTACTATATGGAACGTAGTGTCCGGTAAGACGGAATTCGAGGACAACACCCAGTACGAGCTGATCAACCGAATCAGAAATCGCCTCGACGAGCTGGAGAGGAATGCTAACAGCGGAGAAAACAGCTATCTGATCGAAGTTGCCCGCAATACCCTCGAAACCCTGGAAAGCTATGTCGATAAGATTGGCGACAATATTGA
>CAYGIB010000231.1:0-2519 GCA_964349735.1 uncultured Oscillospiraceae bacterium
CAAAGCGCTGTACCACCACAAAGACGGGAGGGTTCCCATGGGCAATTACCGATTCGAGAAACGTTACAAGAAAGCCGATTGTGGCCGGTCCGGAAGAAATCCAAACGAACAAGCGCGCGAAAAGCGCAAAACTGAGAGTATTTGAGAGGAACGAAGAGAAATGGACAGCTTCGCTGTAGACCGATGGGACGAGATTGAGGCTATGTTGCCGAAGCGCAAGGGCTCTCCTGTTGAGGGGAGACAGAGCGACTACGGTGCATACGCAACAACGGACTCAGCCGCTCGTAAAATCTCACCGGCAGTTAATCCGATCCCATCGCCGGAGGATCGAAAAAGAAAAGAACTTGAGGAACAACGCTTGCATCGCCTTGAGCTTGTTCGAAAATACAAGCAAAAGGAACACAGCGTATCCCGAAAAAGGCTGAAAGAGAGTCTGACGGTTATCTTGGCGGTCGCAACGATCGCAAGCATGTTCTCCGTAGTTCTTTTTCGACAGGCACAGATAGCCAGCCTCAATTTTCAAAATAACGCCGCACAGAAAAAGATTGACGCAATCCGGCAGGAGACCGCACAAATACGTGAGAGCATGATTCTCGGCACAGACCTTGAGATGATTCGCAGGGAGGCTTCCGAGCGCTTAGGCATGCAAAAACCGGGGGTAAATCAGATTGTTAGCGTTCGTATAAGACAAGGTGATACTCTGATTACCAGCAATTCTTATAATACCATTGAGGTTTCGCCCGCCGCGCTTGCTCAGGCCAAAGAGGAATTGGCCCAATATTACTCGGACGAGTCCTGAAGGGAGGCTAAGCTTTGAACGAAGAACGGTCGCGTACGAATACGGCGCCCGAGAAAGCAACTCAGCTGTTTTCGGGCGCTTTGCCTGAAAATGAATCTGCGGTGGAAGAGAAAACCGTTTTTTCGATCAAACGTAAGTTTTGGGTCGTTATCGTGGGAATCGTAGCAACCTTATTGGCAGCATATCTGGCCGCAGAACTATATGAGATCCAGGTTATTCAACATGATCAGTACGCGCTATTGGCCTCGCAGATGCACTGGAGAAGAATTCGCGACATCCCGATACGGGGCGATATTCTGGACTCATCCGGGAATGTATTGGCAAGTACCACGTTTGAGTATACCGTCGGCGTGACACCGAAGGATGTAAGGTCTGTCAAATCCGAAATTACGGAAGAGGAAATTGCCGCAAAGCTGGCTGTATATCTTCATCTCGACGTTCAGATTGTGCGGGACGCGCTTATAAAAAAGGAAGCTTCTTATATCCAATTAGCAAAAAAAATCACCCGGGACGATATCGATTTGCTTAAAGAATTCATGATTGAATACAGTTTGGGCGGCATTAAGATTGATGCAGTTCCCAAACGTTATTATGTATACGGAGACCTCGCAGCCCAGGTTATCGGGTACGCGGATCAGAGTAATACGACGTTAATCGGACAGTATGGAATCGAGGCGTTTTATAACTCGACCCTGGCGGGAACCGAGGGATATACTTACGTAGAGGTCGATAATTACAGTGGTGCTTTACCGTACTCGCCACCGACTACAATCGAGAAGAAGGACGGTTACAATATTGTCCTTAATATAGACATGAATATTCAAAAAATTGCCGAAAAAGCTTGTGAGGAAGCTTATTACGCATATGAACCCAAGGAAGGTGTCAGCGCAGTCGTAATGAATCCGTACACGGGTGCAGTACTCGCTATGGTATCTATTCCGGATTATGATCTTAATGACCCGCGCGGTTGCCCCGAGTCAATCAACCCTTTTCTCTGGAATTCAATGTCCGACGATGAACAAATGAAGCTCCTCATGTCCGGGATTTGGAGGAACCGTGCGATTTCGGATACGTATGAGCCGGGTTCGACCTTCAAGGTTCTTACAACGGCGATTGCACTGGAAGAGGGGCTGACATACGAGGACGAGATTTTCAGTGACGCACCGATCGAGGTTTCCGAGATGCATACGATATCCTGTTGGCGAGAGCATGAACCTGCCGGAAACCACGGCAAAGAAACCATGCGTCAAGCATTCGAGCGCTCGTGCAACCCGATATTTGTACAGTTGGCAAGTCGCATCGGCATTGAGACATATTATAAATATGTTCGGAATTTCGGCTTTTACGATAAAACCGGGATTGATCTCCCGGCAGAGGAGCAGGGCATATTTCATATGAGACCGAACACGGTGGATCTTGCGACGCTGTCCTTCGGCGAATCGTCCACAGTAACCCCGATACAGCTGGCAAATGTATACTGCGCGCTGGTAAACGGCGGAACATTGATGAAGCCGCAGATCGCAAAGTACCTCACAGACTCGAACGGCACAATTGTAAAAGAATTTGTGCCCGAACCGGTAAAAACAATTTTCTCCGAGCTGACTGCGGATCGCGTCAAAGAAATGATGAAGACCGTTGTTACGGAGGGAACCGGAACTGCCGGATACGTTGAAGGGTATCGTGTAGCCGGTAAAACAAGCACCTCGACCATCGATGTCGG
>CAYGIB010000231.1:2529-3623 GCA_964349735.1 uncultured Oscillospiraceae bacterium
AGACAAAGGGATGCATGTTTTGTCCTTCGGATGCTATGCGCCGTATGACAATCCGACTATTGTCGTCTTGGTCATTATCAATAAGCCGGCTGATAATGAACTCGGCTCCAGCGCAGCCACGCGCGTTGCCGCTCGAATCGTTTCTTCTACACTTGAATATATGGGCGTCGATCGAATCCTTAGCGATAACGATTATCAAAGAATGGTACTCAAATACGAGTTCCCCGATGTTGTCGGAATGAATTTCAAAGAGGCAAAACAAACACTATACAAAGAGGGGTTTACAGTTATCGCCGGTGAGGATAATATGACGAATGATCAAGAGGTCGCATATATGTATCCCTCGGCGGATCAGATTCTATATCGGAACGGAACGATTGTATTGTACTCGTTCGTGCCGGAGCTGTCGGAAATGCGACAGGTCATGGTTCCGGATTTCGCAGGAAAGAGTATTACCGAATGTGTTCGTCTGGCGCAGGACAGCGGCGTAAACATCAGTATACGCGGAAACGCACAGGGCGTAGTGGTTTCTCAGAAACCGGAGTACGGATATGTTTTGCCGGGAGGTGAGACGGAATTATTGGAAACCGGAGAAACGGAAATGAAAGAAACAGAGTCGACGGAATTGGATCCTGTGACTACGGAAGAGACAGAAATGCCGGGAGAGTCGTCCGAAGAAGACAGCGAGCCGCCGGCAAAACCCGAACGGATTACAGTGCCGGCCGGAACCATTATTGAGTTGACGATGGAGTGACGGGAATGATAAATGATTTCAGAAACCTCCTTCAGGATATCGATTACGAGCTTATTGCCGGAAGCGTTGACATCGACGTTTCGTTCATCGCATATGATTCCAGAAACGTTTCTCCGGGCTGTGTTTTTGTATGCGTTCATGGTCATATATATGACGCACACCTCTATATACCGGAGGTGGTCGAAAAGGGTGCCTCGGCAATTGTTATTAGCAACGATCAGGATTTGTATAAAAAAGAAGAATTCGTCTGTTTTTCGGATAGCAGCAACGTGACCATTATCGGGGTGGATAACACCCGAACTGCACTGGCAAAAATGAGCATGGCCTTTTTCGATTACCC
>CAYGIB010000232.1:0-888 GCA_964349735.1 uncultured Oscillospiraceae bacterium
GGACGAAAGCGCATACATCAGACCGAACACCGCCGATATTCTGTCCTTCCGACCCGACCGCATCTGAAAAAACAGCGTTGCGAACGCAGCCGAAATGGACAGTTTCAGCATAATCAGGAGGACCACGGCCTCGCTGATCATAATCTTTGGAAAAAGAAAAGTCAGAAAGTTGAACGGACTTGCCAGATAATAAGCAAACAAACCCATCGTATTCTTGCCCATACCAAAAAGAAAAGAGTACGACAACATGTCCGTCGAAAGCAGATGCTCTTTATAACCGATTAGAAACGGGGCATATTGAGCCGACAGATCCGATATTAATATGCTCTTGGGGCCGAACGGAGCGATGCCCGTAATCAGGAAGAAGAGACCCAGCAACCCAAGTGTCGAAAAAAGCGAAATCAACGGGGCGCTGTTGAAGCCGGATAGAGTGGAATGGCTCTTGAGCGTGTTCTTTTCAATCATAAAAACTCCTGTTGACGCGAACCTCTACGGTGCGTGGGTACTCAAGTGAATGATACCACAAAACCCTTGCGCTGTTGTATACTGACACTAGCAGAACTGCATACCGCCCCACTTCGGAGGTCTGAATCATGCGAATTAGTCTTGTCGTCCCGTGTTATAATGAGGAATCCTCTCTGCCGCTGCTTTACGAGGCGTTGAAAGAGGTTCGAAAGACTCTCGCGGAATGTAGCTTTGAGCTGCTCTTTGTCGACGACGGCAGCAAGGACGGGACACTCCCTGCATTGCGTAAAATCTGCGACAAAGACCCCGATGCGCGATTTTTGTCTTTTTCGAGAAACTTCGGCAAGGAAGCCGCGATATACGCGGGACTGCATGAGGCAAGCGGAGACTTAGTGGCGTTATTGGACGCTGATATGCAGGATC
>CAYGIB010000232.1:898-3307 GCA_964349735.1 uncultured Oscillospiraceae bacterium
ACTCGCCGGGTTGACCGGAAGGGCGAACCTATGATTCGAAGTTTTTTCGCCCGCGCGTTTTATCGAGCAATCAACCGGATGAGCGACGTCGAAATCGTCGACGGAGCGCGCGATTTCAGACTGATGAGGCGGCCCGTGGTGGACGCCGTGCTTGAGATTTCGGAGCGTCAGCGATTTTCAAAGGGCATCTTCGGATGGGTCGGTTTTAAGACCCATTGGATCGAATATCAGAATGTGGAGCGAGCCGCCGGAGAAACCAAATGGTCCTTCTGGAAACTTTTCAAATATGCCGTTGAGGGCATCATCGCCTTCACGACGGTGCCGCTGCGGTTAGCAACCATCACCGGCTTCATTGTTTCGGCCGCTGCCTTCCTCTATATGCTGTACTATTTCATCAAAGCACTCATTACGCAGGTGTGGTCCAGTGAGCCGGGTTATGCCTCGACACTCGTTATCATTCTGTTCCTGGGCGGAATGATCCTCATTGCGCTCGGTATCCTCGGCGAATACATGGCGCGCACTTACATGGAGGTCAAGAACAGACCCCTTTACGTTGTGCGGGAAAGAAGCAGCAAACCCGATTCGATCCGTAAAACAAAGCGTTCCTGACCCCTCAACACCCAACATAAGAGCAAATCGAAAGCGGCCCGGCCGGGCCGCTTTTGTGTGTATTCCAGTCGAACCTCAGACAGTAACCGTTACGGTCTTAATCTTCTGCGGTACCTTCGGCCGGTCCGACCGATCCGTCGGTGTCGCGGCAATCGCGTCCACCTGGTCCATTCCCTCGATTACCTTGCCGAATGCGGCATACTGACCGTCGAGATGAGGCGAGTCCTTGTGCATAATGAAAAACTGACTGCCCGCCGAATTCGGGGACATCGAGCGAGCCATCGACAGAACTCCGCAGGTATGCTTCATATCGTTCTTCACCCCGTTACCGGTAAACTCGCCCTGAATCTGGTATCCCGGTCCGCCCATCCCGGTTCCGTCCGGGCAGCCGCCCTGTATCATGAAGCCCGGAATGACGCGATGGAAAATCAGTCCGTCATAGAAGCCCTTCTGAATCAGGGATACAAAATTGTTTACACTAATCGGGGCGATGTCCGGGTAAAGCTCTGCTTTAATGACTCCGCCGTTCTCCAGGGTGATGGTTACAATCGGATTACTCATGTTTTTACTTGCGAGTCGCTGCGATATAAAACCGACGACCCGCCTCCTTCCTCATTGTCTGTTGATATTGTCCCTATGGCTGTGCAGCATCTCACTGCGAATGTCAAAGAGCTCCTGCGACAAATCGACGTAGTAGTTCTGGGGATTTTCAAAGCGCAAAACGGAATCCCACAATGTATCGAGCTGGTCGGAGCAGTACGAACGAATTTCCCGAATATCCGGGCGCGAATATACGCAACTTCCGTTCATAAGAATCGGCTCGAGAAGTCGTCTCGTCGTATAATTTTCGAGCGTCTTTCTTTTCCATGTCTGAACCGGGTCGAAAATCTCATAGGGCTTACTCTCGTCTATCTCTTCACCCGCAACCGCGATGACATCCGCGAGTGCCTTACCGGTTCGCCGGTCATAGAAGCGGATGATTTCCTTGTTGCATGGCGTCGTCACCTTGCCGATGTTCTCCGAAATTTTCATTTTCGGAATCACCTTGCCGCCGGTCTCGATTGCGCTAAGCTTATACACCCCGCCGAAAACGGGCTCGGCTCGTGACGTAATCAGCCGCTCTCCGACACCGAAGCTGTCGATTGCTGCTCCCTGCATCAAGAGATCCCGAATGATATACTCGTCCAGTGCATTGCTCACGGTGATTTTACAGTCGGTAAGGCCCGCTTCATCCAGCATTTGCCGGGCACTTCGGGTCAGATAAGTTAAATCCCCGCTGTCAATCCGGATCCCCTTCAAGCGCTGTCCCATCGGCTCCAGGATTTTCCCGGCAACCGCGATGGCGTTGGGCACACCGGAAAGCAATGTGTTATAGGTGTCCACCAACAGATATGTCTCCGAAGGAAATGAATTTGCATACGACGCGAAGGCCTCGTATTCCGAATCGAAAAGCTGTACCCAACTGTGCGCCATCGTCCCGAAAACCGGGATGCCAAACTGCCGACCGGCGATTGTACAGGAGGTCGCGGATACACCCCCGATATAAGCCGCACGTGCCCCGAGCACGGCAGCGTCATACCCCTGCGCCCTTCGCGCACCGAATTCAAAAACCGGATGTCCCGATGCCGCTCGAACGATTCGGGATGCCTTGGTTGCAATCAGGCTCTGGTGATTCATCGTAGTGAGGAGCATGGTCTCAATCAGCTGTGCCTGAATAATCGGCCCCCTGACCTTGACCAACGGTTCTCCCGGAAAAACCGGAGTCCCCTCGGGAATCGCCCAGACATCGCATTCCAGATG
>CAYGIB010000232.1:3317-3620 GCA_964349735.1 uncultured Oscillospiraceae bacterium
GCGAACGAAGGTAGGCAATATCTTCGGGTTCGAACCGGATGTTCTGCAGAAAGTCAATCATTTGCTCGAGGCCGGCTGCGATGGCGTAGCCGCCGTTTTCGGGAACCGACCGGAAAAAAAGGTCGAAATAAGCAATCCGGGCGGCGTTTCCGCCGTCCAGATAGCCTTTGCTCATCGTGAATTCGTAGAAATCCGTGAGCATACTCATATTCGTATTGTCAGTCCACTTCATTCTGTCCATTGTTTTGCCCGGATTCGGGCGGTCCGCGAAAGTCACTTGACGATCGGATCCTCCTGATCTAC
>CAYGIB010000233.1:0-3577 GCA_964349735.1 uncultured Oscillospiraceae bacterium
ATAATTTAACGATCCGATCAGTCGGTTTTCTTTTCCCGGGGCAATTCTCGGAAGAAACAATAGCGATTTGATTCTGCGGAAGTTCGATTCACCGGCGATCCTCTACTCCTGCTTATCGGTATTCCACCACGGCTTGTCCGCGATACTGGAGTAATACCGGTGAATCGGAACGACCGAGCCGTTACGGATTTCGAAAACCTCCCAGATAACGCCTTCGTTACCCGGCGGAACATGAAAAGAAGCGATCAGACCGTTCTCCGAATAAACGTGAACCAAAGCCGAAGAATAAGACATCCGTATGGATGATGTGTTTGCGTGAATGCAATCGGTAAAGTTCGTTACATAATACTTGTAGAGACCTTCGGCAACATTCCCGATGGTAACCGTTTCCGGACCGAATCCGTCCGTTGCGTCAACATCCAGAATATTGCCCTGCAGATCTGTTCGGCTTCTGAACCATATATGCGATTCTGTGCCTGTATCCAATCCGACAAACGGCGTAAACAGGTGGGCGTCCAGATCCTTGGGTTCTTCTGACCACGTGAGGATTACGCGCATCTCTCCTTTACCGAGAACCGGTGACAGGCAGAAGCGGGGCAATGCGCAATCCGTGTACGAATATATGGTAAAATGACTGCTTTCGTAACCGGAAACGACAATCTCTACTGTATATGCACCCGCCGGCAGAGAAATCTCTGCGACGCCATATGTGTCTGAGAAAACGGTTTGAATCACGTTTCCGCTTACATTCCCGATACCCTCTCGAAAACGAATCTCGGCGTCGGGGATGCGGAGCATTTCCGTACTAAAATCATCATCGCGAAAAATCTTCGCCTTATTCACCGCATCGACGACAACCATCCGGACCGGATGATCATCCGTTGATATCGGAGTCATTTTCACCGGTTCCACATATGTATCGACATCCCGCCTCAGGGTTGCGACATCGGAAATATAAACCGGGACGGCGTCGCTTTTTTCCATGCGAAGCGCATAGCGATGGTTACCGGTCGGTATATTGATCGTGTATAGTCCATCTTCGTCTGTAAGTGCCCGGAAAAGCTCCGTATCGTTCATATCCGCACAGATCAGACTGACCGACACATTCGCGAGCGCAATGCCCTCCTCGTCCGTGACACTACCCAGGACTCGACTCGACTCCTTTTCGGCAATTACCGAGAAATAGGTTGCGTATGCCTTGTTGAGAACGTTCCCTTCAAGTTCGTCAAATTGACTCCGAAGCGTCTCGTCCGCATCGGAGTACATGACAATCGTATAGAGGGACGGGGAATTCTGTTTTTCCTTTTCTCCGAGCACAAGATCGCGCACACCGTTCGCCGCATCTACCGTCCGCCACTTGACCATCACGTCGTTTTCAAAATAATAACGATCGCCGGATATGTTCGGTGCTGCCGGTCTGCTCGGCGTATACGACGTATCAATGTGTACGAAAACAAAATTCAGCTCGCCGCTATTTTCGAAATAGTACTCGGAAATCTCCAGGAGATTATCCGGCAGATACTCGATTGCGGTAATCTTGTTGACCAGGCCTAAGTTCGGACTCCGGTAGATTTCATAGTCGATTGTGTTCCCCGTATCCGCCGACTGCATTTTTCTTTTCTCTATTCGATATAAATTGATTCGGCCGTCATGATCGATGTCGGGAAAATCCTCGAGCGAATAAAACAGTGCTTTGTCCCAGTATAATGAAATATTTCTGCTTGCCGGTACAAAACGCACGGTCCGGGTGTCAATCTCGCCCAAAGATTCAGACCCGGTATTTAGACTTGACGCTTCTGCAATCAGTGCCTTGGCCTCTTCGGAGAGGCAGAGAACCCGAATCGTTTGTGAGAGATACCCGCCGTTTGCAGCGCTCGCTTCGATCGTTACCGCCGAGCCGGGCACGTGAGCGGTTACCGTTCCGTTTGCATCCACCTCGATTTCCTTTGAATTCGAACTGCTCCATTTGAGAGGTACATCCTCTCTATGCTCAATCACGCCGGACAAATCGAACCTTTCTCCGGAGGACAGCTGAATCTGCCGAACGTTGAACACAAAAACCGTCTGTTCCGGATCCTCCGCAACAGAGATAGCCGCAGTATTTGACGAACTTTCCGAGATCGTCGAATCCGACGAAGCATATGTGTGTTCCCACGCCGGTCGTCCGAAAAGCAGCGCGAGGAAGGCCACGAGCAATACGGAAGATATAATGATGAGAGAAATCGTCAGCGGGTCGGAAAAACGCCTCCTGCGCCCGTCTCTCAGAGATGTCAGGAGCTCCGATTCTTTCTGCCCGGGAGCCAGCGCATCTCTCCTTTTCGTTGAAGAGTCGTCCATTTGCTCGGTGAACCCCTCGGGATCGCTCTCCTCAAAGTCCTGCTCCGTCCCGCAGTACATGCAAAAAGCACTCTCGTCACTGATTTCCCGGCCGCATTCTATGCAAATCACATGGGCACCCTCCACCATCCATCATATTTTACATGAAGGACAATTTCAATTCACCCCCAAAAGAAGATAAATGAATATAAAAGAATGCACCCTTATGCCGGATTTTCTCCAACATTGCAGGTGCACTTTATAGAATGCTGTCTTCTTTTGGAAAAAGCAATCCGAATCTACTTCTTTTCTCTTTTGAAGCACATAAACCAGTCGAGGCAATACTTATCGTCCGACTTATCTTCCATACGCTCCTTAGCCGTTCCGCAGGAACCGGCCGTCGGTATGATGACATCATCTCCGGGGCGCCAGTTGGCCGGGGTAGCCACCTGATCCTTGTCCGCTTTCTGAAGCGCAATAATGATACGCTTAATCTCATCAAAGTTTCGGCCCAGAGAGAGAGGATAATAGAGAATCGTGCGAATCTTTCCGGCCGGATCGATAAAAAATACTGCGCGTACCGCTTGCGTGTTGGACTGGCCCGGCTGAATCATTCCGAATTTATTGGCGACATCCATCCGGATGTCTTCAATCAGGGGAAATTTGACTTCGACATTCTTCATGCCGTTCCATTCGAGTTCCTGAATCTTTCTGAGCCATGCAATGTGAGCATAAAGCGAATCGACCGAAAGACCGATCAATTCGGTGTCCAGAGCCTTAAACTCATCCGCCATCGTGGCGAATGTCATGAACTCCGTTGTGCAAACCGGGGTAAAGTCCGCAGGGTGTGAAAAAAGAATCACCCAACTTCCTTTGTAGTCTTCCGGAAAATTGATGATTCCCTGTGTCGTAACAGCCGTAAATGACGGAGCAGCTTCTCCGATCAGCGGCATCGAACCATATTCCTTGCCTTCCATGGCACACCTCCATAACTTGTTTGTGGTACTATTTGGTAACGATTACAATTATAACAGGTTTTTTTGCGATTTGAAACCCAAAATCAAGAAACAGTTGAAAAAAAGCTTTGAATTCTGATCCTTCTATTAGACTCCCTCCATGGCCATGGCGTTTTTTAAAAGAATATATAAGTTGGGCTTCTCCTTCTGCAGTGCAATCGGCTTTCCGGAAGACGACAGGAAACAATGCTTGCTGAAACCCTCGGCACAGACTGCTCCGCTCTTCATATCCGAGACAGTGTATT
>CAYGIB010000234.1:0-3529 GCA_964349735.1 uncultured Oscillospiraceae bacterium
TGGACATCCCAGGTGAAGGTTTCCGTGTTGCCGTTGCGGTCCGTCTGGCTCGCGATGCGGCCCTCCGCGGTATATGTCATCGAGGTAATCCGACTCGCGTCGTAGCTGTAGCTTCCCGCCTCGCCCGTGCGCCCGCCCGGATAAATTCTACGCGCAAGCAGATTTCTTGCGTTATACTCGAAAACCATCGCGTTCCCGGCCGCGTTCGCCTGCGACAACACGTTGTCGGCGAGGTCGTAGGTATAGAGTGTGGCTTCAGTAAGGGCAGGCCTTAGAAAATTATTCAGTTTTCAACGTACGATTTTGCGAAAAGAATGCTGGCAATTTCTTCAAACATACTGTGTTACTTTTCGGTTGTAAAAACCAGAAAATCAGAATCGTCATAAATATCATTAAGGACAAACGAGTATTCTGATGGTTCAAGTATCAGTTGCCCATCGTAAGACAAAATTCCTTCCAGCCCACCTTCGTTTGTAAATACAATGATGTCTTTGTATGGTAACCAAGTAAAATTTTTCAGCGGGTAATCTAAAACATAGCCGTAAGAATTTATGATGACATTTGCCCGTTTTCCGTCGTCAAAATAATAGGGTGCAATCAACGGATATGTTTCCGGATTTAGCGGCGAGGGATAATTATTAAAATCATAAAGAAGTCGAAATGGAATAGGAGAATCCAGCAGTTCGATAGAAGGTTCAATAAGGATTGAGCCGTCCCGGTTCATGTAGCCAAGCAGCGGGTTATTATAATCGTCATCATCGACCCGCATGACTTGCCAGCAATCGATTGAATCAATAAAATTATTGTTAATCGTGTACTCAGTGAAGCGGTGAAGGACGTTGCCTTCTGGATCAACAATTGCACTGCCGCCATCGTAACTAATCACAAACTCGCCAAAAGGAGAACACTGTATATCCCCATAAATTGGCTCAAGAACCGTATTTCCTTCAAGATCCATCACGCCCCATTTATCATTACTGGCCTTAAAACTAATATACTCATATTCAACAGACAAGCCTTTATACTCACAATCAAGTATGCTTTCACCCGTGAGAGCATTAACCAATCCGTACTTGCTACCACTATTTGTATAGGCAAAGGTTTCTCCGGGAAAGAGTACTACATTATCAAATTGTTCTTCAATAACAATACTGCCATCTTCCAGATCAATAAGTCCCCAGTTCTCTCCATCCGTAGAAAAACCGATAATCGAATTGGAATGTATTTGATATATCGGGTAATTGGGGAAGAAAACATCAACATAGTACTGATTCCCTTCAAAATCTATCATCAAGTCCTGATATTCCATGTCAGAGTCGCGCACAAAATAATATCCGCTGTCTGTAACCGCGTAAATTTCTGACTGGACTCTATCAATCATCTCATGCCCGTCTCGATCGATGATGCCATATAGACCTTGATGATCGATAAAAATGAAATAGTTCTCACAGTATAGACTGATTGCTATATATTGCGTCTCAACAATCCTTTTTCCAGATCGATCGATAAGCCCAATCTTGTTTCCTGCAATAACAGCACAACGATCATATAAAAAGCCTTCCTGCACCCCCATAAACTGCGGCTCAATCATCATCTCCCCTGAAACATCAATGAACCCGTAGAGTCCGTCGATCTTCACTGCTGCAAGCCCTTCCGAGAAATTGTTTGCGTCCTCGTAATGCGCGGGAATGACTTCCTTTCCTTCCAGATTAACGTAGCCCCATAAACCATGGTCGCAGAAGCGGGCAAGGCCTTCTTCGGAAAAGAGGTCGAGGTATTCGTATTTTGGTTCTATGACCACCTCGCCGGTCACCGAGAGCATCCCGTATAGCTCGGTGCCGGGAGCATAGGTCGGGACAGGTGTGGGTGTCGCCTCGGACGTTTCGGTAACAGAGATCAAGTTTGTCGATGTCGCGCCGGAGCTCTTCTCCTCTCGAAAAGAAATCGCCGAACACGACGACAAAACGGCGAGCAAAACCGTGAGCAAGACGATTCGAAAAATTGAGTGCGAGACTACGTGACTTTTCATGGAGGATCTCCCGGAATGGTGTAACGCCGGTCGCACGGGGCAAGTGCTTCTTGAGAAGAAACAGGTATAATACGATTATATTACTGCATGTAATGAATTGCAAGTCGCAAATACGTATGACCCGCCCCCCAAATTCATCCGCGAGCAATGTTAGTATTTTGATGCTTTCCCGTCGGCTCGGTGATCACCGTTAAGCGCCCGAGCGGGTCATAGGTATACGCGGTCGTGCACTTTGCGTCCTGCTTTTCGATTAGGTTCCGAAATTTGAGCGTAATCCCCTCTGTTCAAGCCATTCCATCACTCAGGCCACTCCCCCAACCCGCACAAATACTAATCCCCGCGATTTTTCCATGTGCTATTATGGAACTCCTCCTGGGTTCCGCAGAAGACATTCATATCGATATATTCTTCTTCGCCGGAATACCCCGGAAGCTTTTCGCGATTTGTGTATTGCCAGAAGATCCAGTCATAATCACCGCACAAATCGGGCGAAAACCATACTTCTCGGATCCAGAGCGGATATTCGGAGAATTCATCTTCAATATACAAGTGATACGTTTCCTTCGTCGCGTAGATGATCGGCCGTATGCCATAATAGTGTTCCAGTTCCAGCAACATCGCCCTCAACTCTTTTGTGACGGATTCCTTGTCTGGTTGATTCTTTTCTTTGTCCCCGTAAAACTCAACGTCTACGACCGGCGGCAGCATTCCGTCGAACGGTGCGACGATCCGGATGAAATTTTCGGCCTGTGTGATCCCCGGGCTGTCGTAACTGAAAAAGTGATAGGCGCCGATACGCAAATCCGTCGTCTGTGCGGCTTCCCAGTTTCCCGAAAAACTCTTGTCAACAAAACTGCTTCCTTCCGTCGCCTTAATAAACGCAAAACTGATATCCTGATCGCTGAGTAGCGCCCAATCGATCCGCCCTTGATAATTGGAAACGTCCACGCCTCGAATCGGGTATTTTTCGGTGGACGGGTAATTCATCAAAACGATTCCGTGATCAAACAGAAAATACCCCGCCGCAGCGAGGATGATCATGGCTATTACCGCGATACGAAGAATGATTATGACTCTTTTTTCATTATGTGAACCGCTGATTATTCATCCCCCATAGAGTCTTTGATATTCGAATTCAAAATATATAATTGTACCTGTTATCCTATACACATAATACACCATAAAAAAGGCCGCAATGATTCTTCGAGCGGTATTCTTAGGTGATATGAACAGAACCACGGACTGTAAAATTATGCATAATGTCGCGATTATTCGAATTAGTGACACATTATCCGCGTTGAATCCTCCCCATGCATTATATGGAGTACACAAAAACAAAAACAATGTTAATAAAACAACTACTAATTGGATTAAGTTAGCCACAACTCTTTTTGTACGATTCCCCATATTTACCTCTCCAATGCACGATTGATTCGATCAATATTTAGTGCTTGTGCCCGCGTAACATGTCCTTGTGCTGACGGAGTTGCCTGTCCGTCG
>CAYGIB010000235.1:0-3527 GCA_964349735.1 uncultured Oscillospiraceae bacterium
ATCGTCCCTTGATGATCACATAAACGTACTTGTCAATCGCCGTGGAAACGACGGCACCGCCGACTTTACGATAAAAGTCGGGAAAATCCGATCCGCCGCCCAGGAAACTTAGGCGCAAAGGTGTTCGCACCACAATCATATTTGGAGCCTTCCTGAATTTATCTGATTTTCCAGTTCAACAAGAGCGACGCGTCCACGTCAAACCGCTTACAAACCTAAAACAGCAAACACATTGGCAAAAATTTGATTTTATGCAGCATCAGGATACGAGGGCGAGATTTTAATGTCAAGAAGATTTTTGGGCAGCAGAAGTTTTTGGTGCGGCATGGTATGTCCAGGGGCGACGCAGGCCCGGGAATATTCAATCCAAAAATCCCGACTCGATTTATCTGATTTCAGATTATCTTGCTTGATATGATAAAACCTCGTCTTTGGAAAAATTCCACTGACCGCAGTATTTTTGTCACTTTGAAGCCAAAGACGAGCTTGGTGGTCATTAGCATAGGCTTATTCCACTCCGCAACACTACCTATAACGTTTTCCCTGCCGGACTCACGGGAATATTGAAGCCATCGGCTGATTAACTCATATCCGATTAGAAACTTTCGATATTCTGGCAGCACAAACAAATCAAAACCATATGATTCATTATCTTGAGGTCGGACTGTCAGTCCGATTTTTCTGTCTGTTTCCGGTACAAAGCTTATCCAGACATAGCCAATCGCACGATTTTCATGGAAACAGATAATACAAGTCTGACCTTTTTCAAAACGCTGCTTGGTAAGCCTATACCAAAAATTCCATGGTTCCAATATATCTTTAAAAGAATCCATATCGTTCACTTCAGCCATTTTGAACATTACATCTATCTTCGCCTTTAAGAATGGAACATGCCCGGATAAAGATTTCTCTAAAATATAATGTTCATTTATGCTTATTATTCGTCTGATGGATTTAACGGCAATCCATATCATCGTTTTGACAAGTCCCTTTTCTTCATAATGGCTGCCTATTTTTCTTATAGGCGATGTTTCTTTTTTTTCAATTCTCAAAACCATACTATTTCACTCTCTCCAGTAATCTTCTTTTCTTCGGATGGATACGAAACACGCTTTTTCGCAGAACTATAATCGGCGATAAAGAGATCTGAGCGACCGCAGACATCTTCCCAGTAGAGTAGATCCGTATATTGAATCATATTCACAAACTACCCTACCACCAAAAGCTTCTTTGAATCGATTGACGCGTAAGAGCGATTCATTGTCTTTCCCGCTATACCAACCACCCATGTCATATTTGGAATATCCTTGATGCTTAAAATAGAGTATATTTTGGACATGCAAATAACGGTTCGCCCGCCCCACGTAGTGCCGGTGTTCACTACTTTGAGTTTTGCGAAAGAGTGAAGCCGAGTGAAGACCGCGGACTCGACCATCGGCTGCGATGTATACACGACAAACCAGTGGCTCTCCATTCCGCCCCACGGCTTTTGTAACTTTCAACATCCCAGAATTGGCTATCCTTTTGAGCATGCACAGCTTGACGGATATTTCCAAAATATCCTTTGCCTCTGACTTACTTTCAGCGAAATTATGATAGAACGTAGAGAAATAATTTAATATATTAGAATGCCTGCAATCATATTGCTCCACCAAGATGCCTTCCCGTTCAGCTCGTCTCACCTGCTTACCGGTATCTATATCCCAAAGAGCCATGAGGTCTGAGTCGGTTCCTGTTAAATCGGTAAGCAATGTCCATGCTTCAATATTGATGGCTCCCTTCAATGGTTCAGGAATGCTGTTAAGTCTGGCAATATCCGGCAGCGCATCTTTCATCGGGTGTTGGCCAAACCAATAGGTTTTTATCGTTACCGGCCATCTCCTGCTGGTAACGCCACTGAACTCATGGATATTCATTGTCGCCTTCTGCCCTTTCAAAATCAATTTTGCTGTACAGCAGTTCGTCAAACCACCGGCCGCCAATGGCCCGGTTGACCGGAAATGCCTGATTGGCCACGCCGATAAAAAATATCGCGTCATTGCGCGCTTTGATCTTTTTTCCCCAGTTTTTCCATTTCCATAGCACGCACCTTTGGGTCCTCGATACAATCGATTTCGTGTACGATATCAATCCATTCAAGCGCGTCATCGATCTTCCGAATCACGGATTGCGCAATTCCGCCTGGAATGAAACCCATATCCCCTTTTATTTCTGTTAATTTTCGAATGGCTTCGTATCCGACAAGGACCAGTTCTTTTCTGCTGAGCCATCTGGTTTCATAATTCAAACGATGAATAATAGAGGCATGCTCCATTCCCTGGCGATGTGTATGTCATGGCTTTCCGGGGAAAGCGTGATGATCGTTTTTGGGTTCGCCCGAACCATCGAATCGAGGACTTCGTCCGTGGTCAGGTGGAACTGTTCGTAGCTGACGGACTTAAAGTTAGAATCCGCTACTTTGTCGATAAAGAATTTCATACGCTTGGGGGGCTCGTTGTAGGACCCGACCGCATAAAAGTGGTAACGCTGCTGGTCCTTGATCCGGCTCATGGTTTTAAATTCATATCCCACTTCTTTGCGCGGCTTCCGGGCAATAGCTTCGTTTTTTTTATTGATGCGGCGAAAAGCGTCGCGAGAGCCTCCGCACCACCCGCAGTTGTTTACGCATCCAGCGTTTTGAGTCGACAAGATTTCCATGATGCGAAGACTGTTTTTATTTTCATTCTCCGGCAGCTTCGACCAATCTATTCCACATCCGAACGTGTTCGGTGTATAGTCCATGGAATTATCGATGATCTTTCCGGAGTCTTTCCAGAGAATATTGTCGACTTGATCGAGAGGCTTTCCGGCTTTCAGTTTATTGAGTAATTGGTCCATGGGAACGTGCGTGTCATAACCACGCATAACTATATCAATGAATGGATACCGGATCAGTTCTTCCGCATAGTAAGTGGAGGAGATCCCTCCAAAAATAATCGGAACATCAGGGTGGATAGATTTAAATAATTCCGCGATGGCAAGACTACCCTGTACGTGAATCATCCAATGCAGATCCAGTCCGAATAATTTGACATCCAGCGCCTGGAACATCGCTTCGAGGTCAACCTCGGGATACTTAAGAAGTACGGTGGACAAGTTCACGATTTGCACATCATGGTCCCGGTCACTCAGAAACCGTTGCAGCGTTTTGAACCCAACTGGAAAGTATTCGTAAAGCGGTGTGATGGGGACATCCCCGGAGGTGCTGAGATAAGGGAAATAGATATCTGAGCGGCGCCTGAAATCATAAAATGCCGGCGCGTGCGCGAGCAAGAGGTCAGCCGAAAGAGGCGGGAAAACTCTACCCTTTCCCAACGGCACATCTTTCGCCAGATTATCCCCAGGAAGATCGGATTGTGTTAAGTCACCATTGAAGTATTCCATAAGATTGGTTTCCCTGTCGAATATTTAAGTCCTCAATCACCTATATGCCTAACCCTACAACGATACATGGCGTGAGACCTTCAACGCAGCCAGTTTCCGTTTCC
>CAYGIB010000236.1:0-3525 GCA_964349735.1 uncultured Oscillospiraceae bacterium
ATATGCTACTACGATGGAAATCCGCCCACATCCTACCGGGCCCGCTGGTCTTTCGACGCGAAGCGGAATGGATGGAACATCCTCTACATCGAATCCGAGTGGCCCGACCCGCCGAGCGGGAAACCGGCCTTCGCGGACAACACCGACCCGTTCCGCACCGTCCTCATTGATATCGAAGACTTAGCGAGCACCATCGGCGCGAACTCTTTTTCCGATTCTTTTCGAAAAGCGTTGCAACTCCTCGACGGGACCCGGACATTTTCTGCAGAGCCTGTCTCCGAGACGCATAAGAAGACGCAGGAATCACAGATTTCGGAAGGGTCGTCGGCAGCGCTGCAGTCTGCGCCTCCGGTGTCGCTTCTACCGCCGATGCCTGCTCCGCACACGCGCCTCTTCGCTGCCGCCGACCAAGCGGATGTATTCGGAGCAATGGGTTCCTGGAATGACGAGCCCCCGTACTTAGCCATGGAAAAGGGGCTTGCCCGGGAGTATGCGACCCTTTCGGACGAGCTGCTCAAACAGATCCGCCTGGCGGTCCTTTTCGCGGTGAACGAGTGGTAGGCCAGGGGTTTTTGAAATTATGAGCAATCTGCAACATACCCCGAATACGCATCAAAGAACGCCAGAATGTCCATGAAAAGCACGTCGTCCAGCTTATCGGTCCATACGCCGCGGTCCAGGTGCTCCTCGATATATTGAGCCTTGAGCTCCGGCGTCAGGCCGTTCTCGAGAGCGGCGGCATAGTCGGCGAAATCCTCATTGAACGCATCAATATAATCCCGTGCCTCATCCGAGTAGAAGATGCGGTCGTGCCCGCGATCATCATACCGCAAAAAAATGAACCGCCCGTCCTCCGCATATTTCTCATAATAGATATCGTAGCCGCGATCGATCGGCACCGTCGCATCATCGGCGCTGTGGATGACCATAACGCCGGTGTCTGATTTCTCAAACCCCTTTATACATGAAACATCCGCGCGTCCGCCGAACTTCAAAGCTTCATATGCTTTGAAATAGGGCATTAGCAGACCGATCGCATCTCCTGCGATCGTTCGCCCTTGAACCTCGATCAAATCCGAAGAGGAATTAATCCCGGAGAACATCGCCACGGCCCGTACCTCCGGATGCGTCGCGAGCACACTGCCCACGGAGTACCCGCCCCAGCTGTGACCGAAAAGCATCACCGGCAAACCCTCGAACTCCCCGGAGCTTTCCACAAATCGAAGCGCATAATCCAGATCAATCACGCCCTGCGGGAGCCCGCCGACCGCCTTCCCGCCACTTTCATCATTTCCCGTCGCGTCAAACGCGAATACGACATACCCGTTCCGCGCGAAAAAATCCGCGCACACCATATACGAATTATGCCCGCCCCCGCCAACCCATGCGCGAAAACGACCACCCCGCGCGCAGAGAGGGGCGGGTAATCATCTGCAAACTGAACGGTTGTTTCGTCCGGCTCATCCTCACCTTGAGCCGCTGATTTGTCCATGTAATACTTATAGCCAACCAGCTCCTGGCCCTTATCCGACTCGAAAATAAAACGCTCCGCACGTAGTCCCGAAAAATCATCTATGGTATATGAGAGCGGCTCATACGAAGTAAAACGCTTCCCGAAATTATCTTCGTAAATATAGATCGAAATCGCAAAAGGGAAGACGACAAAAATTAGGATTAGGGTGGCCAGGAGGATGAAGATGAGGAGTTTCTTTCGGGATTTGAGTTTCATAGGGTACCTCGCTGTGCTAAAATTATGGTGTTTTATTCCTATTCGGCAGAATACAGATTATCATAATTTTCGCGATTTACTGCGTATTGCAGTTCATTCTATGTTCAGTTATGAAAGGAGAACTCTATGAATTTAATCATACCATTCCTGATTCGCGCTAAAAAGGCGACATATGCCGGGCACGGGAACGAGAGCGAAGCGACGAGGCCTGCGTCGCATGACTTGATGTACGGCGAGGGCAAATATTTGTATTATGATACGTATTTGGGCGGCGACCGTTTCAGCGGCGAGGAAGCGGTCTGGATTGAAGGGCGGCCGGTCTGGAGTATGAATTACATCGGACGGGTAATCGGGAGCGGATTTAGCGGGGATTTTTTGAAGGAGGCGCTCTCGCGCATTCCGAAGGAAAGGCCGTTTCGAGGACCGGCCGAGTATAGCGAGGGAGAGTATTCGTACCGGTGCACCGTGACGGGTGTTTTCGAGTGGTTTCAGGGATATGAGGAGATTTTTCGCTCGGGAGAAAAGATCTATGAGTGCTATTTTCATGGCGGATTGGTGGAGTAGCAGAACGGATGTCGAAATTTCACTTGTTATTAGAAGGGGGTATGAGCAATGAATCCATATCGCGTTCTGAGAATTTCAAGGTGTGCTTCCGATTCTGAGATTCAAGACGCATACGGGAGGATGTCAGAAGAAGCCTTTCTGGCGATTGATGGTACCAATCCGGATGCTTCGGCCCGCTACGACAGTATTTGCGAGGCCTTCGCAATCCTTTCCGACCCGGCTCGAAGAAATGAATACGATGAAATCAGCAAGCAATGTCCTGATGATTGGAATCTGACGGAGAGCCCTTTTGATGCATCGCGAGATGATGAGGAAAATGCGGATGTCATTATCCGGGACTCGATCAGCCGCAATAAGCCAATCCGGAGGAAGGCAATCGTCGATATTGGATTTGGAATCATGTGTATTTTATCGGGACTTATTATTTCTTTAAGGACTATCCTTACCGATCAGAACACTTTTATGATTTGTCTGGGAACGGCCGGTTTGTTCTATGGTTTTAAGCAGATCGGGGATGGCACCAAAAAACTTAGAGAAATGAAGAATAATAAATAATGAGTTGGTCGGTGTGATGAACGGATCAGCACGCATGTTTTTGGAGGCAATAAGAAGGAAAAATCGTATTTTGCGACAAGTACGGATGCAAGATCAATAGCGGATCTGCAACAATACATCTTGAATATGTCTATATTGCACGCATATAGACACCAGAGGCAATATGACTTGCATATAGCTTATATAGGCTATATAATGGATGAAGTGAAGCGGAGGTGGTGTTATGTATTTTCAATTTGCTGATTATCCTTATATTGCGGTCATCGGTGACATCAAGGACTCCAAAAAAATTGCGAATCGTTCCGAAGTTCAGAAAAAGCTGCAAAAGGTTCTCCAGACCGTAAATGATAAGTATTCGACGGATATCGCATCAAAGTTCACCATTACGCTGGGCGATGAGTTTCAGGGCCTTCTTTTCTCCGGAGGCCGGGTGTTACGCATCCTATCGGAAATTGAGCGGGTATTGTACCCGCAGGAGATTCGCTTCGGAATCGGTATCGGGAAAATAACCACGGATATCGATCCGGAGCGTGCTGTCGGTGCGGACGGACCCGGATATTATATGGCGCGTAACGCAATCGATTTTCTTAAAGATAACGAGAAGAAGAAACTGGCCACCGTAGCGGATATTCGACTGGAGGCGGAGGGATGGGAGTCGGTGGCGGCGGTTCAGGCGG
>CAYGIB010000237.1:0-3518 GCA_964349735.1 uncultured Oscillospiraceae bacterium
ACGTTGAACGTGCGGCGTGTGTGGCGCGAAAGAAATTCGTCTTCTAACCAACGCCAGCAATATGGAATGCGTTCGCGATTTGTCAAGAACTTTTTTCGGTTTCCTCAAAAAAATGGCAGGACGACAGAAATCGAAGCGAGGTTAATGACCCGAGGTCATGCCGGCAATTGGTGATATATCTCCATAAGAGCGTTGCCGCCGGTCGCGCCAAACGGTAACGGTTCGTTCTCTTGCACATGGAAATACAGACGATCCATTTCAACGGAAGTAAGTATCGGTGTGGTTTCCACCACGTCCCGCATAATCCGATCCGACATGTGCAATGCGTAGTCCCATCTTGGAGAGAGCGCATGATCAAGGGCCATGGCCACACATTTCATATCGTCGTTCCGCTCCCCCACCGGCGGAAGCCTGAAGTCATAAGTCGTCCGTGGCGAACCCTGCACAGGCGGATGATAGCTTTCGATGTGGATCGCATCTATCCAGCGACTGCCTCCTTCTCCCTCGATGGGCGAAGGACGTCGGACGCGGATCCAATGCACAACATTGCGATCATTGGACAGGCGGACTTCATGAGGAAGATCATAGTCGCGAGGAATGCGAAGAAGAAAATTAGAGCTCGGATCATTATTATCCACGACATCAACTATCGGCCCAAGAACATGACGATATGTCGTTCCGGGACAATCCAGAACAGCGCGAATCAAGGATTCCAACTCATTCCATGTTGCGGCACGGGCCTCACCGGAAACTAATTCACAGATCATGCCGGATTCAGGTTGCGAAAATAGAGGTGCCAGACGGGCGGCATACTTCCGGTATTCCGGTTGCAAAATATCCGATGACCATGCCCAACCACCCCATCCGTCGAACAGACCTGCTCGCCGCCAACGTTCCAACATATTCGGAGCCGTCATGTCGAAAGCCTCTCCTCCTTCATTCGTGCAACCCGTAGCCACGATATCCCGCCGCATTCCAATCGTCCACGAATTTCGTAGCCTCGGGTCCAGTCTGGCGGTAGATCTTTCCACAGGTCACCGGGTATCGTCAAAGTTCGATAGTGAGAGCGACTCCGGCCGTGCTCTGTCGGTCGGTGGGCCATGGCTTTGAAGAGATGATTCAAGCCGGGACTGAAGACTGTATAGTCCCGGTAGTCGTCCGATCCAACGCACCCTTCGTGATATTTTTCGGTGCGGATCATTCCCACAGCGACATCCGTTTCGGCCGCGATACCGCTTCTCGAAAGATACTCCGCATAATGATCGAGCAAGGCACGCGTGTATTGAAAGGCCCGTTTGATATTGTTGGGGGCCTGAATCAGGAGTCCATCACCCGTGCATTTTATCGTCCGTGGAAGAGGCATGCCGTCACAATGATTGTTCCGGGCATCCCTTTCTTCACTTCCTTCCGCCCAAACGTCTTTTTTGGCGTCTTCCAGCATGCGAAAGAATCCTTCGAGAAAACGGGAGATTTCAATCTCCGTCGAATCGGAATTCCGCGCGCAGAAGGATGTGAAGCCGCAAATGTCGCTCAAGATGAAGATCGTACTATGATGATTTACGCGGATAGGCTGATTCAGGCGTGTCAGAAATCGTTCGGGACAGCCAGCCATTAAATCCCGAGCGAGGTCCTCCCAATAGGGAAAAATATAGTTACCTGCGGGCACCAGGGCCGCCTGAGCGAAATTATTCTTCATGGACACGGCGACCCTACCGATTATGGCTCAAGCGGTCAAGGAGAATGGCGCGGTTCCTCAGCGGACTACACTTCCGATAGGTAAGAATCGGATTTTTTACTCTAGAATCGTGTCGAGATTTTTCTCATTTTCAGCAATGAGAGCTTCGAATTTCAGGTTGGTGTTTTCAACCAATTCCGCGAAGAACCTTCCCCTCTCGATATCCGGATGCTCGGCTTCCATATTCACTTTTTCCAAGTGGTCGCGAATAATTTCTTCTTTGTTTTCAAGCAGATCCATGTGCCAGGTTCGCAGTTTGTCAGGATCGTAATTGAACCCGGCATCGCTCAGAAGCAAGCGAAATTCCCGGTGAAGAATCTCATTCGGAGAAGGAACACGGACATGCGAAGCCGCTTCTTCATACATCGAATGCAATTTCTCATAAAGATCGCTCGGAGGAGGTGATGAAACGAATACCGAAACCGAGTGGGATAGCGAACATGGCATCCACACCTTGTTTATCCAGCCGAAAATCCATGGCTTGGATAACCGCTTTTGAAAAGGGGGTGCGTATGTTCCATATGGCCCCCAAAGCGCGGAACTCAACCTATATCCTTTCACGCCGTCGGGAATACGAATCAGCCTTCCCGAACCGATCAAGAACAGATTTGCGGCTTGATGACAGACTCCGTTCCAAGCGTATATGGGCCAACTGGGGGATGTCCTCGCATAGCCGAGTCCCGCGGTGTCGAGCAGTGCTCGCGGAGTCGTTTCATTGCGACGATAACAATTCGGCACTTGTGGGCGGCGAATGATCTGGTTGAACACCATGCTTGCACCCACGGTCGAAGAGATACCCATGCAAACAAATTCCACTTGATCAAAGGGATCAACGATATAGGTATGCTCCAGCGCACGAATTTGAAGGTGCTCTGATAAGGCTATCGGACGCTTCCAAAGTTCAAAGGTTGCCATAATAAACCCTCTCGTTCAAAAAGCGTTCTCAGAAACGAGGCTCTGGTTTAATATCGCGCGCATTCTCTGAGGATAAGGGGGGCCAAAACTGTATTCCGAATTCGAATAACCGGGTAACGTGCAAAATGAGAAGCCCTTGATCGAATTCGATCGGAGATCGCTACGATTACTTGTCATCCGTCCGCTTTGATTCATCCGATACCTTGAAGAGGACGGAGGCGACATCCTTCAACTTGGCCATGAATTCGTCCGAGGAATAGCCCGCCAAGATGGCGACGGCAACATACGGCATTCGCCCCATCACGGTTCCCAAGGATTCGATGGAAGGTGTGGAGGATGTCGCGCCCGTGAATGTGAAGACTCCGCCGATGAGGAGAAAAAAGGAAATCAGACCGCAAATCGCACCGGCCAAGGGCCGCCAGCGATATGAGTATTCGTAAGCGGAGTCAAAGGTGTTTGCTTTGGTGTGCTTGATCAGGCCGCGAAAATTGTAGAGGCAACCGCCCAAAGATCCGAAAAAAATAATAATACCGATACAAAGGGTGAAGATCGCATTTTCCTCGTGCTGAATCGGGGCAGCATCGGGCATAAGGTTTTCGACCGCGATGATAAAATGCAACAGATAAATGCCGACCAACGCCAACATCGAGTCCTTGATCGTTCTTCTGGCGCAATCCTCAAGGCATTTCGAAGAGGAAGTTTCGGGCGAGATACTCATGATGCACAATCCTTTATAGATTTATTAGGAAAGAATTCGTTCATCTTTCCTCCTTCGATCGATTCTGCCTCTCACTCCCCCGCCCCCACCCACTCCCGCCCGAGGGTCTCGATCAGGTGGTCGAGATCGCGGCGGATCGGGATGCCTGCC
>CAYGIB010000238.1:0-3493 GCA_964349735.1 uncultured Oscillospiraceae bacterium
CCGTGCAAGTGTCCGGAAAACTGAATACCGTAAATGGCCGAATCAGCCTGAGTTCGGATGTAGTCGGGATTGTGAACGAAGACGATCCGACGCTCCGGCGGGATGTCGGAGGAGAGATTGCCGGGCAGGTCCGGCCAAATTCTATGCTTTTTTCCGGAATCATCCATGCCGATCAACAAAAAACGGGTCCCAGATGCACTGCGGATTGCTGCTTGCTCGTTTATAAGGAGACGGAAACCGGTCGACTCAATCTGCTCCCGGGTTATCTTTAAATCATGGTTTCCCCGCACCGCAAAACATGGAATGCCCTCTTGCCCGGCGCGTTCGCCGATTTTGCGCAAGATACCAAGCCCAACGTCCGCAGATTTACCTGAATCTTCGATGTCACCGCCGAACAGGATGACGTCGGACGGCTCAGAGAAAAGGGCTCCGAGCAGCTTCTGAACGGATACCTTACACCCCTTCCCGTGGATGTCCGAAAAAAGCGCAACGCTCAACAAGGGGCCTTCAGAGAGTGCGGTTTCTGACAAGGGTAGATCAGAGAGTGCGATTTCTACTCGATCGATTTCCAGAAGGTGCGGCTCGATGAGTGCGCGTGCCGCCACGGCGAGAATGGCGATTGTGATAACGACCGCCAAGGAGACTCCCAAATAGAAAACGATTGTCGGCACGGCGATTTTTCTCCGATTTGTGTCGCGCATAAATTTGGTCCATGAATATGCTATAATCATGAGGTATTTTAAAACGGGTGTCAACGACACGCGGAAATGACTCGTCTATACGGAGGTTTTTATGCCAAAGAAAGAAAGTGCCAAGGGAGAAATCACATCGGAAATCATCCGGGAGATCGGAACTCTTTCAACCGGAAAATCCGGATGGAACAGAGAAATCAATATCGTGCGCTGGAACGGCGGAAATCCCAAGCTGGACATTCGCGACTGGGCGCCGGATCATCAGAAGGCCGGTAAAGGCTTAACCATGACCGGAGAAGAGGTAGCCGTGCTCAAGGAGCTTTTGGCGGATTACGATCCCTACGAAGCGGAAGCCCTTTAACGGAGGACGGTTCATTGGACGGCGGGAAACGCGCTCTAATCGTCTCCATATTGCTGTTTTTGCTTTGGGGAACCTTTATTTGCGCCCCTTTTCGTAACTTTGTCCGCGCTCTTCGTTGGCTTGCGGATCAGTCGGTCGGTATTTTTCATGCTCCGACAGCCATTCATGCACTGTTGGTGATTTTGATTTTTTCAGGTGTTACCACGGCCTACCTGTTCATACGATACACGAAGGCGGCGGAATACGCGGCCGTGTTTGCCGCTGTTGTTGGAGTTGTTTTTCACCTTTCCTTATCCATTGTGAGTCGAACGGTTATCGATTTGGCGATTCCGGTCGTAATCGGTCTGATGGCGGCGGTTCTCTTCATGCTTTTTCAAGCGGATCGGGCGACTCTTTTTCTGGGGGATGCCTTCTTCTACTCGCTTCCTATCTATCTGTTTTATGAGTTGGTTTTGACACCGGTGTTTTCGACCGCCGGGCTTCAGGGCAATCTCTTGTCACCCTTTATTACGGTGAATGCTCAAGGGTTTATGACCGATATCGGAGATCTGTTCGGCATTCCGGCATGGGTGTGGGGACTGTTCTTGTTTGCACTGGTACTAATGCCCGTGATATATCTTTCGAAGGGGCGAGCGCCCACGAAGAGAGATTATTTGGAAATGAGGCTATAATTCTCAAATGTCAACTGCCGGCACCGGGAAGTCGGGCGTATTTTAAGTATTAGAGATATAGCAAAGATCGAATCGGATACGGGACGGGAGAGCAATATGGAGCCATGGGAAAGAATCGCGGAATTGCGCGAACTCATCGGACGGCATAACCGACTTTATTACGATCAGGATGCGCCGGAAATTTCGGATTTTGAATATGATACGTTGATTCGCGAGCTTCAGACTCTGGAAGAGGAGTACCCGCTTCTGGCCGAACCGGACTCGCCGACGCGCAGAGTCGGGGGGAGGGCATCGGAGCGGTTTAAGAAGGTGGAGCACAAGAATGTGATGCTCAGTCTTGCCAATGCTTTTTCCAGAGAGGAAATTGATGATTTCTGCAATCGTATATATCGTCTGGAGGCAGAAGACGGAGAAGGCGTTGACTTTGTCGTCGAGCATAAGATCGACGGTTTGTCCGTGTCCGTTGAATATGTAAACGGCGAGGTTTTTCGCGCATCGACGCGCGGAGACGGTGCTGTCGGAGAGGATATCACACCGAACATCATGCACGTGGCGGGACTTCCGCACCGCATCGACCCCGCCATTGCATATCTCGAGGTTCGTGGCGAGGTGTACATGCCGGGCGACGCATTTTTAAAGATAAACGATATGGCGCAAATCCGCGGCGAGAAGATTTTTTCCAACCCGAGAAACGCGGCGGCCGGATCGCTGCGACAGTTGGATCCCGCAATAACCGCCGAACGCAATTTGCATATTTTTGTCTTTAACATTCAGGAAATTTCCGAAAAACGATTCAAAACACATGCGGAATCACTGCGCTACCTATCCTCGCTGGGCTTTAACGCAAGCCCCGGATTCCGCGAAGCGAAAACGTCCGAAGAAGTGTGGGAGGCAATCGAAGCGATTGGCGAATCCAGAGAATCTCTCCCGTACGGCATCGATGGCGCTGTGGTCAAGCTCAACCCCATCGGACTTCGCGACCGGATCGGACAAACCAATAAGTCGCCTCGATGGGCAATCGCATACAAATTCCCGCCGGAGGAGAAGCAGACCGAGATCGAACGAATCGACGTTCAGGTCGGCCGTACCGGAAAGCTGACGCCGGTCGCCATCCTAACGCCGGTTCGAATTGCCGGAAGCATCGTGTCGCGCGCGACGCTCAACAACGAGGATTATATCTGGCAAAAGGATATCCGCGAGGGAGACCGGGTCATCGTGCGCAAGGCGGGTGATGTGATTCCGGAGGTGGTATCCGTTGTACCCGGCTCGAGAAGGCCGGATCGCCGACCCTTTACTATGCCCTCCCTTTGCCCTTCCTGCGGTTCTCCCGTCGTTCGCGAGGAGGGTGAGGCCGCGAGCCGCTGCACCGGCCCGGACTGCCCGGCTCAACTGTTTCGCAATATCATACATTTTGTGTCCAAAGACGCCTTTGATATCGACGGCATGGGCCCGGCCATCATCGAAGCCCTGCTGGGAGAAGGTCTGATTCATAGTGTCGCGGACATTTTTTCACTTCGAGACAAGGAAGCGGAGCTATTGGGCCTCGAACGGATGGGACCGACCTCGGTCGCGAATCTTCTTCTGTCGGTCGAGGAATCAAAGGACCGCCCGATGGAGCGCGTAATCGTCGCACTCGGCATCCGAAACGTCGGCGTCGTTGCGGCAAGAACATTGGCAGAGCATTATGATCATATTCGAGATATCGTACGCGCGGATGTCGAGGCACTCGCCGCTCTTCCGGATTTCGGAACAATTACTGCGCGTTCGGT
>CAYGIB010000239.1:0-3490 GCA_964349735.1 uncultured Oscillospiraceae bacterium
AATTCGAAGGGCCGAATAACGGCCGAACAAAGACAAGGAGGTATGAAGCATGAAGGCATTTAGTTTGAATAACGTTGACATCCACGCTTTTATGAAGGCTCTTGATTCATGCAAGGGCGATGTGATGCTAATCACAGATGAGAATGACCGCTTCAATCTTAAAAGCAAGCTCAGTCAGATTACCGGTCTTGTGAATCTGATCGAGGGCGGTAAGCTGGTTAACGCCAAGATTTACTGCACAAATCAGGAAGATGAATCTCTGCTTTTTAGACTGAGCCTGTTCGGAGCTGTAGAAGAAGTTGCGGAAGTATAAATCCTCAACTCTATCCGATGACAACAAGCGAACCGTTCCGGGAACACCGGAGCGGTTTTTTCGTTTATTCTATAATTATTGCCACTCGCTTATCGTTTTGCTCACAGCCGGATTATGTTATAATCGTTACCTGTACCGTTAAGTATTGAGGGTAAAAATGGCGCACTATTTGTATAATGCTCGTGATATTGCCGCGTACTTCAAATGGGCTGGTATTCCGGCCCATCTGGAGAAAGATTATCTTCAATTTCTATTCGAAAAAAGAGATGTTCTGCTGGCTCGCCCGCTGACATCAGATTATATCTCTTTCGAGCATGAAGTGTTTCGAGATATGTACTATCTATGGTCACTCGGTTTCGTAAACGACTACTCTGATATTGCTTTAATTGCGCCGGAAGGAGCTGTGTCGCTTTTTTGCGGGCAGGAGTTCATCACCTTAGAGTCCTATATGAAATTGATTGCGCTCCATTTGATTTTGTCGGCCAACTTACCATATGTTCGAATCAATTTTGTTGGATTACCGCTTCTTCTGGGTATCACCGGAGAATACGAAGATTTCGAAAATAACTTAAACCGAGCGTTCGCCGCATTAGGACTTCATGCGTCTGATATTTTCGGGAAATCATTTGACTTGGGCGTCGGGGTTCCCAATGAGTTGCTATGCATATCTCTCAACAAAGAATATAAAGAGAGTCTTTTTGGCGAGGATGGTACCGGCCGGCGAACCGGACACAATGACAAAGAGAGGATGCGTGCTCTAGTCGAAAAGTCGCTTAAAGACAAAAAGATTCGAGACAGTGAGAATGCGATTATGAAACCACATAAGGATGTTCAGGCTGAATCGATTCATTTGAAAAAACATCAGATACAGGGCGATTCGAAATAATCGAAGTGTTAGACATAATAATCCGGCCGTTATCGGTCGCAATAAATAATAGGTGGTTTGAATGCATAATAGACTGCGAATGGGGCTGGATATCGGCTCGACAACCGTAAAAATCGTTTTGCTGCGCGACGAGGAAATTCTTTACAAACAGTACAGAAGACATCATTCCGACATACAGGGAGAGCTTCTCAAGGCATTTGAGGATTTTGATTCTGAGTTTCCGGACGCCAAGGTCGCGCTATCGATTACTGGCTCCGGCGGGCTTTCTGTCGCGCGTTGGCTCGGCTTGGATTTTGTCCAGGAAGTAATTGCCGAAACGACGGCGATAAGCCGATATCATCCGGAAACGGACGTGATCATCGAGCTCGGCGGAGAGGATGCCAAGATTACTTATCTGCACCCGGTTCCCGAGCAGAGGATGAACGGAACGTGCGCCGGCGGAACGGGCGCGTTTATCGATCAGATGGCGACGCTTCTTCAGACAGATGCGGACGGCCTCAACGATATGGCCAAAGAATACAAGTCCCTTTATACGATTGCCTCCCGATGCGGTGTTTTCGCAAAAAGCGACCTCCAGCCGCTTATTAACGAGGGTGCCGCCAAGTCCGATTTGGCCGCGTCGATTTTTCAGGCAGTGGTGAATCAGACCATCGCAGGGCTGGCGTGCGGTC
Organism: uncultured Oscillospiraceae bacterium; assembly: GCA_964349735.1. Classification (GTDB taxonomy): domain Bacteria; phylum Bacillota; class Clostridia; order Saccharofermentanales; family Saccharofermentanaceae; genus JAAYCT01. Next base: position 1,871 of record CAYGIB010000239.1, read on the forward strand.
GACCGATTCGCGGACACATTGTCTTCTTGGGTGGACCGCTGTATTTTTGCTCCGAGCTGAGAATTGCCTTCGAGCGTACACTCTCGGAGCAGGCAAAATCATTCTGGATGCCCGAAAACGCTCAACTCTACGTTGCTATAGGCGCGGCACTGTCCGCTTCCGGAGCGGAGATTTCAGTTCGTGATCTTATGGAATCTTTTAAGAACAAGAGCGGATTCATCCCGGATATTACCCGGATTCCGGCGTTATTTGCAAATTCCGAAGAGAAAAGGGCTTTCGATGAGCGACACGAGAAGGCGACGGTCGAATTGTATGACCTCCTGCAGCAGAAGGGCCCGTGCTATTTGGGCATCGATGCGGGAAGCACGACGACGAAGGCGGTCTTGATTAATCAGGAAGGACAAATGATATACACCTATTATGGCGGTAACAAAGGAAATCCCGTAAAGAGCGCCGTAAAAATTATGAAGGAACTCTACCGGCAAATGCCTGAGGATACATATATAGCATATTCATGCGTAACCGGTTACGGCGAAAACATCATCCGTGCGGCGTTACGCGTGGACATCGGTGAGATTGAAACGATGGCTCACTTCCAGTCCGCAAAGTACTTTTGCCCCGATGTCGATTTTATCATCGACATCGGCGGTCAGGACATGAAATGTATGCGTATTCGAAACGGCGTCATCGATTCAATTATGCTGAATGAGGCTTGTTCCTCCGGATGCGGCTCCTTCATCCAGACTTTTGCCGAGAACCTGAAGATGGACTCGCACACCTTTTCGATCGAAGCCCTTTCCGCGGAAAGTCCGGTCGATTTGGGCACGCGCTGCACAGTATTCATGAATTCGAAGGTCAAGCAGGCACAAAAAGAAGGCGCAACGGTCGGCGATATTTCAGCGGGGCTTTCCTATTCCGTCGTTCGTAACGCGCTCTATAAGGTCATCAAGATTCGTGACACCTCCCAATTGGGCGAGCGAATTGTCGTCCAGGGCGGAACCTTCCTGAATGACGCGATTCTGCGTTGCTTTGAACTGATCTCGAAGCGCGATGTCATCCGTCCTAACGTCGCCGGCTTGATGGGCGCTTTCGGAGCGGCAATTGTCGCCAAGAAGAGATGCGAGAAACCGGAAGAACAATCCGCGCTGATGACAGAAGCAGAGCTCGAGCAATTCAAAATGGATACCAAAACATCCATTTGCCAATTGTGCACGAACCACTGCAAACTGACGATATCGACGTTTTCGAACCATGAACGTTTCGTCTCCGGGAATCGGTGCGAGCGGGGAGAAGGCAAGGACAAGGACGAGAACAAGCTGCCCAATATGTTCAAGTATAAGTACGACCGGACCTTCCGGTATAAGCCGTTGGCGCCGGATAAGGCTCCACGCGGAATGATCGGGATACCTCGCGTCCTTAACATGTACGAGAACTATCCTTTCTGGTTCACGGTTTTAACCCAGCTCGGCTTTCGAGTGCAAATATCAGCTCGCTCCGACCATCCGCTTTTCGAAAAGGGCATGGATTCCATTCCGTCGGAAAGTGTCTGTTATCCGGCTAAGCTCGTCCACGGCCATATTGAGGATCTAATCGAAAAGGGTGTCGAAACCATCTTTTACC
>CAYGIB010000240.1:0-2413 GCA_964349735.1 uncultured Oscillospiraceae bacterium
GAGCTGGACAACTGCAAAAGAAATTCCCGTCCACGTCGTTCGTTACGAGGATATGCATGCATCTCCGGCGGAGACGTTCGGAGCGGCAGTCCGTTTTCTGGGTCTGGAGTATTCAGATTCAGAAATTCAGGAAGCAATTAATCTTTCGGCCTTCGATAATCTTAAGGAGCAAGAGCTCGAGCTCGGCTTTAAAGAAAAGCCGACGAAGGCAGAATCCTTTTTCCGAGAAGGCAAGACGGGCGGATGGAAAACACAATTGACAGAAGAGCAAAGAGACCGAATCATTCGCAATCACGAGCGTGTGATGCGCACGTGGGGATATCTGGACGACGACGGTAATCCGTTGTATTGATAACGGTATAACGAGGATTTGAGGGAAATCGCAATGGGCGGCATCTTTGGAATATGGAATAGAAACGGCACGGCGGTCACACACGACGAGCCGGTGCTGATGCAAGAACAGCTTCGCGGCTATGGCTCGAATGATGATGAGATTATGTTCCGCGAAAACACCGCGTTCGGGTGCATGGATCTTCGATTGAATTCCGAGATCGATGAGAGTCGCGTTGCGTTCACTGAAAAGAGTGCCCGACTTGCTTTGGTTGCCGATGCGCAAATATATAATCGCAAAGAGCTGATTTTCGATTATTCCCTTTCGGACAATGAAAGCATATCGAACAGCGCTCTTCTATTGGCCGCATATCTTCGATGGGGGCGACAAACTCCGTTTCATATCAACGGCGATTTCGCGTTCGCCGTTTTCGATTACGAGCATGGAGAATTGCTTTTGTTTAGTGACCACCTCGGAGTTCGTCCGCTCTATTATTATTCGGATCCGGAGACGGTGGTGTTTGCAACCGATGCTAAGACAATTCTGGGACTCAAGAGAGTACCCAAAGAGCCGAATGCCGAGATGATCTATCGGTTGTTGGGATCTGATTACGCCCCGCTTCCGGAGGACACCCATGTTATGGGGCTTCGAAAAGTGCCACAGGCGCATGTAATAACACTGAGCGCAGACTCCGTCGAAAAGGAAAAGTACTGGACGCCGGGACGAAACGGAATCAAGATTCCAAAAGACGAAGCAGAGTGTGCCCGCGAGATTAAAGCGTTGATTCAAAGCGCCGTCGAAATGCGGGTAGATTCTGTTACCGAGCCGATGGGTGCGGAATTAAGCGGGGGGTTGGATTCATCCGTTGTAACGGTTTTTGCCGCGCGACGTCTCCGGGAGAGAAAAGAGAAGTTACCGGTATTTTGTTGGGCCCCTTCATTTGCCCTCGTTCCGGAACAGCCAAGAGACGAGCGCACACTCGTCGAGCAGGTTTGTGCACAGGAAAATTTAGAATGTGATTATTTTTCAAAAGACAATACCGAGGAAGTAGCAAAAATTCTTTGGGGTTCGAACGGCGGGGTGTTGACCGAGGAACTCCGGGTCTTTGAGGGAAAAAAAGTTCGCGCGGTTTTATCCGGTTGGGGAGGAGACCAGGGAATTACGCATCGAACAAATCTTTCGGAACTATGGGCCGCCGGGTACCGGAAGGAATTTATTTCCGAGATTCGATTGTTGTCGAAAGGATCGATTCTGCGCGCCGCCAAGTTATTTTTTTCGAACGCTGGCGTCGGTGATGTCTTTCGGCGGCTTACTTCACGTGAGAAGGATTCCTCCGGCCGGATTTTGCGCCCGGCATTCCGTAAGGAGATGAAGGCACGCTTCAAAGGAGAGCGCCTTCAGTTTAACCGAGATTTATTGCGCCATATCGAATCCGGCAATATTCAGTCAAGAACACACATATCCGCCGAGGTTGGCTCACGCTTTTCTATCCAATTCGTGTTTCCTTTACTGGACTACCGCTTAGTTGATTACGCGCTTTCCATGCCGCGCCATTTGTTTTATAAAAACGGAGTCAATCGATATTTACCAAGAAAAGCTCTGGAAGGGATATTGCCGGAGCCGGTTCGTCGCTATGTGCCCAAAGACGACATCGTAAGATGCACCTTCGTCGGATCGAAACAAGAGGATGCCTTTGATGCCCAATCCATCTCTGTGGAAGGGATTCGCAGAGAACTTTTTGACCGATTTATCGATTTTAAAAAATTAGACAACCTGATCGGTTCGGAGCAATTCAAAAAGAATCGCCGGCTTCGGAAAAAAGTAGCTCGAAAAATTCAAACGATAAAAGAAATTCAGGCTGATTACGACTAAGCGGAAAGGAAGAGACGTGGGTTCAATCCTTCGTACAATCGAAAAAAACACGTGCAGTAATCCGCTGTACTTTGCGGTTGCGCTTCGTCGTCGAAAATCAGACATGTATCGGCTTCGCCTTCGGATCATTTCGAGAGTGCTTTCAAATTGCACGGTAAAAGCGGCGATTTTGCGTTTTCTCGCTCTTTTTTTTCGACCGTTTGTGATTAT
>CAYGIB010000240.1:2423-3478 GCA_964349735.1 uncultured Oscillospiraceae bacterium
GATGCGTGAATCATTATTCCGTGCCAATCAAAAAAGAATACGGAATCGGTCCTGCGCGTCTGTTTTTCGGGATGCTTTCGGAATGTTTGTTTCATAGCGTCACACCGACCCATTATTGCCGGCACCAGCTTTATCTTCATGGCGGAAGAGACATTGACGATTATCTTTTCGGAAACGAAGCAGGGGTTCTATTCCCGCAGCTGAATGAGGACCCAACTTCGGATCAGGTGGACGACAAAGAGAAATTCTATGACATGTGCACCCATAACAGCATTCCGATACCCCGAATTTTCGGCATCGTCGGTAAGGGCGTAGATGTACCTGTTTTTCCGGAAGAAGATATCGTTGTGAAGCCGGTGCGGGGAAGCAAGGGAATCGGCGTAGAGCTTTGGCGATTTCGCGATGGTATTTACGTCGGACCCGAAGGCGACACACTCAACGCAAGAGCGTTGGGCGAGAAGCTTCGGGCCCGCATTGAGGCAGGATCGAGCCGCATGATTTTGCAGAGCAGACTAATAAATCATGACCGCCTGCTTAATCTATCGAAAAACGCCCTGATTACTGCTAGAATAGTCACGTACCGAACCGGAAACAGCAGATACAGTGGATTGAACTCCAGCCTGATTATTTCGCTCAACGATTGTTTTGCGGGGTCGAAGCAAGCGGTTGCTCCGGTTCAGGGAGAGACGGGACGTCTCGGCTCCGCAGTGCCGTACGGTGTGGTTCGCAAGGAGTTTAGCGAGCATCCCGTGTCGGGGGAACCGATTGTTGGCACAATCGTTCCTTTCTGGAACGAGGCTCTTTCCTTAGCGATTCGTGCCCACTCGTTCTTCCCCGGTTTTTTTTCGCTGGGTTGGGATATTGCCATCACGGATGATGGGCCGATTGTTTTGGAGGCGAACAAAATCTGGGATATCGAGACCGCGCAGCGGCCGAATCGAACACCGATTGGGCACACGGATTTCGCGGTTCAAGCCGCCGGGAGCCTTAGGCGAAAGAATAAATAGACAGATGGTTTCGGGTGACAAAGATTGCCGACGGGGGGGGAACGTGAA
>CAYGIB010000241.1:0-3452 GCA_964349735.1 uncultured Oscillospiraceae bacterium
GTGGAACGAGTAAGGGGGAGTCGAACCCTGCGAAGGCAATCGGCGACCAGCTGAGCGTCCTGTGGACGCTCGTCCGACGATTGCGGAGGAGCGACAGCGACGACGGTTCAGCGCGCGAAGCGCGCGGCGACTCCCTCCTTCTCCGCATTTGAGATTTGTACCAGGCTCACTTCAGGCAAGTACTCATTACACCCGAAGCGCCCCATCAAGGAGGCCCGCCTTTTCTCGAATGAGTTCCGCAGGATCGTCCTAAAGCGATCCGAGGACCTGTCTGAATGAGAGAAAACCGGCGGGCGACGACCGACGCCCTCCTTCTCCGCCAGATACGATGATGTTCCCCCCATAAGTTGGACAGTATTGTACAATTTATGGGGGACTTTTTTATGCTTATAACACGAGAAACAAAACTTGAAATTGTTTTGAAGCATCTCGAAAAAGGATACCGGTTCGCGAACGGTCGGAAAATCATCTGACTTTTAAAGGATTCATCCTTCTCAATCGTATTGTATGTAGAGGGATAAGATGGAGGATCAGGCGGTAATGTTTGACGCATGTAGTAGAAAGGATCTGGAAGCCTCTTATTTTCTGCACATCGATACCGTTTACCGAGTATGTTACATGTACTTCAAGAAGAAAACTCAGGATGTCGAGGATGCCGTTCAAACGACATTTCTGAAAAGGATCGTGTACACACGGCCGTTCGAAAACCGCGAACACGAGAAAGCATGGCTCATCCGAACCGCTTCCAATGTATGTAAGGATATGTTGAAGCGCAAGGAGCGACGAAACATCAGCACGGAGGGGATGGAACTTCCGGATACAAACAGTGAAGCAACATCGGATGAAATATTTGAGTATGTCATGACGCTTCCGGATAAGTACCGACTTGCTATGTACCTCTTCTATTACGAAGAATATACATGCCGACAAATCGCTCAAATCATGAAAAAATCCGAAGGAAGCATATGGAACTACTTGCATTTCGGAAGAAAGCAGGTCAAGGCGATGATACAAGGAGAAATACGATGAAAAAGACCGGTTTCAACGAAATATTTTCGAAAATGGATGATATACGTCTCTCCGAAGATCGGAAGCACGTCATTTGGGAGAACCTCGAAAATGCGATCCGGAATCCGAAGACGCCGGAAAAACAGCGACGTAAGAAGATCTACGCGCTTGCGATCGCTTCAACTTTTGCGCTGGCCGCACTATTCGCGGGAGTGTTTTACATTCCGAATTTACTCAAGAACAATCATCCTACGGTGGAATCGACTCCGGTAACCACCGCACAGACTTTTCCGAGTATTGCCGAAATAACAACGGCCGCACCGCGGATCGTTTATGGAGAAGGAGACGCAATAAACGAGTGTGAACCTTCTTCCGGAACATACCTTCTTTCCGGCGGGGTACGTGAAGCGATAACGGATCCACAGAATGAATCCGCGCTTTTCTATGTGCACATCATGGTTTTCTTTTCGGATCAGCTGAGTACGCTGGAAAAAACCTTTCTATATGAAGGAAGGACGCTGGACGAGTGGGGACGCGACCCGGCACTTCGTGAATACCAGGACGGATTCGATGCTTTTTTGCTCGAAAAAGAAAGTGCGTTGACGGAAACCGAGTGGACACAGATCGATAAAGAAAGCTTTTGGGCGGGAACGATTGAAGAGTGGGATGCCTTATGGAATTCTACTCATGATATTAACCCGGCTCAAGAGTATACCGAAGCAAATCAGGCGTTCGAGACCGAAAAAGAACAGGCAATATTCAACCTGCTTACCGAGGAAACAAGTAGACTCTTATCACTCGGCCTTGATGTGGCGATTGATCAGAGAGCGGCTCCCCAACAGCCACGGATCGTTGGTTACCTTACCAAAGAGCAGATCGAAGATTTCCCGTGCGGGGATTACGGCTACTACATAGTCTGGGCAGACAAATCTGATGTAATTGATGAATGACATTTTCTGCCTGCAATGAGGCAGTATTTTCATGCATTATTTTGCAGAGACAGGGCTTCTGAATAATGAGGAGGAGGATGAAATGAAGCGTTTTTTCTGTGTTATACTTTCTGTTTGCTTTATTTACCTTTGTACTGCTTGTACGGTAGACTCGATTTTCCGGCACGATGCGATAACATCCATGGTACCCACAACGGAAACGACATATTTTATTTCACAGTCTCGTGATGCGGCTCACTTTGAATCAGAGAGTGCGATGATCGAACAACTGAAAGCAGGGACCGTTGTCAATGATGCCTTTGAAACAGAAAAATTGGATTACTATTTCAGGCTTAAAATGCTTCCTGAGGGTTGGAAATTAGTGGATATCCGGTTGAAATCATTCTATCTCGCCTTTGATTATGTTACAGATGATAAAGAGCCAAACCTATCAACGAATATGATTACCTTCGTTTGGTATAGAACCCTATTTGGAGAAGGCTTGATGGAATCAAGTATCCACGCAGGAATTCCGTGGGAACCAATGTCAAAAAATGACGCCTACAGTTTTTTTACAAGTGAAGCATTTGGACTCGATGAATCCGGCTTAATCGATCAAAGCTTACCTAAAGTAGCGGTGAATAAGTTGATCCAATGGACGCAAGATGAAGGTTGCTTTCAAGTCAATGCCCCGTTGTGGTTTACCGAAGACGACGCGCTAAAGTATTGTATCGCTGAAAAGGTTCTAATTGAATAAGGTTTGTACTGTATTCACCGACTCGTCGATAATGTAATGAATTTCAACGGACTGAAACAAATACGAACACCAGAAATCCCCAAATAGCGTGTTTGTGGCTTGTCTTTCATCTTTTTCGAGGATTCGACTCCCTCCTTCTTTCCGAATTTTTGTTATTGAATATGTACCGATGGGATGATATAGTTTATTTGGTTGAAAGTCGGCATACAAAGGGTTAAATTGAGGATTATGACAGGGTGGATATCAGACAAATATCACTAGAAATGCTGATCAAGCAAAGAGACACGATTGTTTCAGATATTCAAGAATTTAAGAAATCATTTCATACCTGTTTTTTTTCATTAATAACTCTTTCGGCTGCTGTAATCTCATTATCTATTACGCAAACGATATCCATAACTTTTGATTTGGCATTTGTCTTGTTTCAAGCTTTCTTTCTTGCTTCATTGTTTCTCCTGGGCATCCTCATTTCAATGAACAACAATAGGGATTATATTAGAGCCATTGATGAATATATATCCGGAAGTTACGGGATTTCAACTTTATTCTATCAAGGTGAGATAAGTTATAAACATATAAACGGATTTAAGAGTGGATTTTCTGTCATAACTACGCTCGGATCGGCATCAATATTTATCCTTTTGGGAGTATTATTTGTAAGAAATTTAGATAAAGTTCTTGAAATAATAGGCAAGAACCTGCCGTTTTCCATTGTTATCATTATTGTGATTATGACGACGGTCAATACAATGGGAATG
>CAYGIB010000242.1:0-3426 GCA_964349735.1 uncultured Oscillospiraceae bacterium
GCGCATCACTTTTTCGACCCGTGGGGGTACACCTCCTCCCGGGTCTTTTCGCCTCAAGCATTAGTCCTGCACGATTCGTCGAAATGGTTTGGGGGGATAATAAGGTACCCAATTAATCCAAATCGCCCCTAATAAGAAAGGCAATACAGTGGATTTCATCGATAAAATTACAAAAAAAATAGTCAAGGTTCTCAAGGATGAGGGGTTGTATTCTCCCATTCTTGACCAATCAATCGAGGACTATGCTCAGATATCCCACCTCAAGGCTATTGCGTTCGAGGATGCCACTACCGGATTTAACGAAAGTGCGCAGAACGCCGAACAGAAGAACGACGGCAAGCGATCGGTCGTGTTTGAGCTGTCCCGTGAGGGCGATAGGCGATACAAGATTAATCCAGCCTATACAGTTTTCATCGACCTGGTGAGAGAATCACAGAAGATACTTGACGGTCTCTGCATGACTGCGAGAAGCGCGAACATGGCGCAGGGCGACGAACTTGATGAACTTAAGACGAAGATAAAAGCGGCGGGGAATGGATAAGGGCGAACTAATACAGCTGAAAGCCAATACCATTGAGGTATTGCGGCAGATAAACATAGAGAGGTATTCGCCAGAGCAGACCGATGTCAGACTTGGCGAATATCTCCGTGGCTGTATTAACAACCCCGATAAGCATAACCTTTACGAACTTCTCGCCGTTAAGCGGTTTTTTGACCTGCACGACAGACACGAGTACAGACCCGCACCCGTCAGAGAGTTTATCACCCTGTTCGAGTTTCTTAAGTTTTCCGGCACAGACGGGGCGACGCAAATCAAAGCATCCCCCGTTCAGATATTCCAATTCGCAAACATTAAAGGTTTTTATTCAACCGATACGAAACGATTGATAACCGACGCGCTCCTGTTCGTACCGAGGAAATTTGGCAAGACTACGGAGGTGGCCGCGTTTATGGTGGATGATTTGCTGTTTGGCGATACGAACTCACAAGCCTTTGCCGGTGCGAACAGCTACAAACAGGCGCAAATCTTATTCGGTGAGTTGAAACACGTTCTTAAGCGATTAGACCGCAAGATGAAGCGGTTCAAAATAAACAGGGAAGAGATCACACATTTAGGGCTGACCCGAACATCTTCTGCGCAGTGCCTCGCTTCGGATGCTTCAAAGCTTGACGGGTTAAATGCGTCTCTGGGGATTTATGATGAGTTGGCACAAGCCTCATCATTCAACCTTAAGAACGTTATCGATTCGTCGATGGGTGCAAGGGAGAATCCTCTATCTATGGCGATCACCACCGCATCGGATAAGCGGGATAGTCCATTTGTTGATTTACTGAACTACTATAAGCAAATATTACGAGGCGAAGCGGAGAATGACAACGTTTTCGCGCACATATTTGAACCCGACGCAGACGACGAAGAGGGAGACGTAAATACGTGGTATAAAGTTCAACCGCATTTGGGCGTTACGGTTTACGAGGATTTCTACCATCGAAAATGGGCGTTGGCTCAGTCGAGTGGAAACGAGATGAAGGAATTCAGAAACAAATTGCTGAACGTTTTCACGAAAAACGAGACAAAAGAGTGGATTTCGAAGGATAAAATCGAAGAGCTATTTCATAAACAAAAGGATTTGGACGGTATGCGATGCGTCGTTACGGTCGATCTGAGCGTGTGCGATGACTTTTCTGCGGTGACGTACCTTTTCCACATAAAAGACCGTTACAGGGCGGGTATTTACTGTCCTTTTCATTCCGTCACGGAATACTTCATACCGGAAGAAATAGTCGATAAGCACATAAACAGAGACCTTTATAAAAAGTGGATTGAACAGGGTCATTTAAAGGTATTGAAGGGCTCTACAATCGACTACGAAGCGTTGGCAAGAGATATCTACGAGCATCCGTATGTGATGAAGGGTTTAGGATATGACCCATTTAAATCGAAGGACTTCCTAAAGCTTTTCATTGCTATGGGATATGAGAAATACCTCTACCCCGTAGGGCAGACCTACGGCTCATTTACAAGTCCCGTTGAATCGATGGAGATAGCGGTATTCAACAATCAGATCACATTCGATCCGAACCCGATCACCTCTTACTGCTTCGGTAATGCGATAATCGATGAAGATAGGATGGAGAACAGAAAGCCTATAAAGGAAAACCCAAAAGATAAGATAGACGGAGCGATTACAAACGTGATGGGGTTCTGGATGATGAATAACATAAAACAATGATATGAAAAAGATTAAAAAGTTTCTATTCGGTGAAATGAAGAGCTACAAGGTGCAGGCGAACGGTGCTGTTTATACTATCAGCGGTAGGCGGTTTAAGATGCACAGAGACGGTATGGTAACGATATACGACGGCTTTGAAAGGGTCGCTTCGGTGAAAAACGCAACGTTCGCAATACTGATTGAATTATGAAAAGAGGACTAATAGAACAGAGATACATTTCCTCCGATGATCCTTGGTTACCGGAATATTTGAGTTTATCAACGTTGGACCCGTACGCAACGGTCAGCGCCACATCTCCTGAATTAGCGATGAAGATCAGCACGGTGTACCGCTGCGTATCGATCCTATCCGGCACGATTGCAGCCCTTCCGCTGTACCCGAGACGAAAGGTGTTAGACGGTCACTTCGAGATCGATGAAGATAGCCCGTTGTATGCCCCGCTTCTATGGGGAGCGTCGAGCAGGATGACATCGTATCAATTAAAAGAGGGCGCAATCGTCCAGATGCTTCTTAGGGGGAATGCCCTGATCTTTCCGAAGTTTAAAAAAACGGATGTGTCCGAGTTGGTTCTGGTTAAGCCGGGCTGCTGGTTATACGACGAGATTACGGACAAATATACCATATCCGACGTTGTGAACGGAATAAATGGGGTATTCGATTCGTGGCGCGTCATCCACTTGCCAAACAAGAATATCGACGGCGGCAAGATGGGGGTGTCGGCGATCCAGTATGGAGCGAGGATATTGAACATCTCAGCCAACGCCGACGAACAGACGCTTGGTAATATGAAGTCCGGGAATAAGCAGAAAGGCTTTTTATCTGGAGGATCCGTGATGGAGGGCATGGGGAAGCTACAAGACACGCAGGTAGATGTGGTTAAGCAGCGATTAGAGGCTGAGCTGGAAAGCGGTTCATCTGTTATGCGACTGCCAGGAGAGTTGAAGTTTACCCCTTTGTCAATATCTCCCGCAGATGCGCAGATATTAGAAAACAGGAAGTTCGGTGTGTTCGATATTTGTAGATTCTTCGGTGTACATCCCGACAAGGTTTTTGTCGAGCAGACCTCCAATTATAAGGCGAGTGAGAACAGCCAGACATACTTCATGACCGACACGCTCCAACCATTACTTTCTCAAATTGAATCGGAGTTCTCCGTTAAGCTGATATCTAAAAACTTGGTTGGCCGGAAAG
>CAYGIB010000243.1:0-3408 GCA_964349735.1 uncultured Oscillospiraceae bacterium
CTCGTGTACCAGAGGGATCGTCGTCTTGCGGCGTCCTCCGACCAGAATCGCGGAAATCGGAACACCGGCCGGGTCTTCCCATTCCGGAGCGATAACCGGGCACTGGGACGCGGGAGCGGTGAAGCGCGCGTTCGGATGAGCGGCGGGCGTTTCGGAGCCCGGAGCCCAGTCCTTACCGGTCCAGTCAATCAGGTGGTCCGGAGCATCGTAGCCGATGCCTTCCCACCATATGTCACCGTCGTCCGTAAGGCCGCAGTTGGTAAAAATCGTGTTCTTTTCGATGCTGTGCATCGCATTGGGGTTCGAATCCATAGATGTTCCGGGAGCAACACCGAAGAAGCCCGCCTCCGGATTAATGGCGTAAAGGCGACCGTCTTTGCCGAACCTCATCCAGGCGATATCATCTCCGATCGTCTCGACCGTCCAGCCGGGAATCGTCGGAACGAGCATGGCGAGGTTGGTCTTGCCGCAAGCGCTCGGGAAAGCGCCGCAGATGTATTTAACGACGCCCTCAGGGCTCGTAAGGCGAAGAATCAACATATGCTCGGCGAGCCAGCCCTCATCCTTGGCGATGGCAGAGGCGATGCGAAGAGCAAGGCATTTCTTGCCCAGGAGGGCATTGCCGCCGTATCCGGAGCCGTAGGACCAGATCAAGCGCTCTTCGGGAAAGTGAGTGATATATTTCTTGTCCATCGGTGCGCAGGGCCACGGAACATCCTTCTGACCCTCTTCAAGCGGTGCGCCGACAGTGTGAATGCACGGAACGTACTCGCCGTCTTCACCCAATACGTCGAGTACGCGGGTACCGACGCGGGTCATGATTCTCATGTTGACGACAACGTAAGCGCTGTCGGTAATCTCAATACCGATCTTAGACATCGTCGAGCCGACCGGGCCCATCGAAAAAGGAATGACATACATCGTACGTCCCTTCATGCAACCGGTGGAAAGCTCAGTCAGAATCTTCTTCATCTCAACCGGATCCGTCCAGTTATTGGTCGGACCCGCATCCTCTTCCTTGGCGGAACAGATGTAGGTTCTTTTTTCGACACGAGCGACGTCCGTGGGATCGCTTCTGAACAGGTAGCAACCTGGACGCTTCTCCGGGTTGAGCTTCTCCGCTGCTCCGGAAGAAACGCAGAGATCCAGAAGCATCTGATTTTCTGCTTCGGACCCGTCCACCCAGTGAATCTTGTCGGGCTGAGTCATTTTTGCAACTTCGTCAACCCAGGCTTGCAGTTTCTTGTGTTTGGTAATCATGTTTTTCTCCTCTCGATCAGTGATTCCGCCGGCTAACTATATGAAATCGCTGGTAGCGGGGGGAATACCTGTAGTGTGATTGCGCTATTAATGAGTAGCCAATCAAGACTAACGTTATCATATAGACGTCCTGAATACAATTAAAAATACCTGAAAAGCAGAGATGTTTTTGGGAAATTAACAAATGAATCCGTGATGAAGTAATATTGCATAGTCTGATTGAGAAAAAGAGCGGATTATCGATTGATTTCGTCAAGAGCAGGGGCAGGCACGAAAATAGATATTGACATATGCCCATAATGAGGTATGCTAATATTGACATATGTTCATAACGAAATGGAGGTGAAACAATATGCCAAGAGGAGACAGAACAGGACCGGACGGAAGAGGTCCGATAACCGGCAGAGGCGCAGGATTTTGCGCAGGATTTTCTTTTCCCGGATTTAGGAATTCAAACGTTTGCGGCGACGGAGCCGGTTGCGGTTTTCGCAAAGGATTCAGAAAAGGAATCGGAAAAGGATTCGAAAGAGGGGATGGCAGTGCGAGAGGCGATTCGCTCGGTTATAATCATTCTGCAGCTGGACAGGGTGCCGAATTCGGCGCGGATGAGCAAAAAGCTTTGAAGAGCCAGGCGGAATACCTGCAAGAAAACTTAAATAAAATCAATCAACGCATTAAGGACATCGAGGGACGGCACAAGTAGATAAGGTCATGCGAAACTGAATCTGTTGTGAACCATGAGCGTTTGCCGGGCTTAATCGCCCGGCAAATTGGTTCAACCGCTCTTTGTATAAACCGATATATTGCGAAAAAATTCACGACTATGTGTTCCCGGTCCGCTTGAGGTATACTGATTTCTGCTTGATATCGGCCCGATTTCGATTCGGTCATTAACGCAATACTATTAAACAGTGCCGCTCGGCCGGCAAAACAGGATGGTTCATATGAAAATGTTTTTGGAATGCCTACCTTGCGTCCTCAATCAAATTCTGGATGCTTCGCGGATGTCGACGCAGGATGAGAAGATTCATGCGGATATTATCGCGGAGGGTTTTACGCTTCTCGCCCAATACGAGAAGTATCACTCTTCTCCCGATATTGTTGCGGATCTTCACAAAGTCGTTAAAAGAAAGACCGGTGTGGAAGACCCATACTCCGCGATTAAAAAACGGGATATTGAAGCGGCTTTGAATTCGTACCCCCTTCTTATCAATTACCTGGATAGTGGCTTGATTGAAGGGCGTAAGGGCCCCGACGCCTTCTTAACGCACCCCGCTCAATCAAAGATGTATCGAGCGCTCAAAATCGCCGTTACCGGGAATATTATGGACTCGGCAATCATTAAAGAGGTTGATTTGAATCGGTCTCTGTCCGCGGAATTGGAAAAGGCGTTTGTTCGATGCGATCTGGCTTTGTTTTTGCAGAAAATTACATCCGCAAAGACAGTTTTGATGATCGGAGACAATGCCGGAGAGGCGGTTTTCGATCGGGTATTGACTGATTATCTCAATCATCCGAATTTGTACTACGCGGTTCGTGACTTACCCATCATTAACGATGTGACGATGGAAGATGCTCTTGCGGCCGGGCTCGGTGACGGAATTCATTTGATATCAAGCGGAAGCGATGCGCCGGCAGCGATTGTATCCCGTTGCAGCGCCGAGTTTCTGGATCTTTTTGATCGCGCCGACGTTGTAATCAGCAAAGGACAGGGGAACTTTGAGGCGCTTTCCGACTGCGGGCGCGAAGTCTTTTTCCTACTGAAGGCCAAGTGCGCGATGATCGCGCGAAGGCTCGACATATCGATGAATGAGTATGTGTTTTTTAGCGGTGGAAATGATAACCCCGGTGCGTAGTGCATTTAAATATTTGACATATGTTCATAATAGCGTGTATGATGAGTGTATGCTCGAAATCAAACGCTGAGGAGGAATGCCGATATGCCGAGACCGAGAAAATGGCGAAGAGTGTGTACCCTTCCCGATACCAATGTATTCGGTCCTCCGGGCGCTGATTTTCAATCCGCAGAGGTGATGATGACCGTCGACGAGTACGAGACGATTCGATTAATCGATGTCGACGGATTAACGCAGGAGGAATGTGCCGAGCAGATGAATGTTGCCCGAACGACGGTTCAACGGATGTATT
>CAYGIB010000244.1:0-3408 GCA_964349735.1 uncultured Oscillospiraceae bacterium
AATCCCGACGGCGTCCAGAAGGGCGTCCGTTCGGTGACGGTCGACGGACAGGCGATTAAGGGGAATGTGCTGCCGGTTTTCGAGAAGGGAACGACGCATAAGGTGGAGGTCGTGATGGGCTGATTGCCCGGACGCTGATTGAAATAAGCCAAACGCAAGCCCTCGACCGGATGTTCGAGGGCTTTGCTTTTTTAATAATCAGGCGACTCAGCCGGAGAAATATGCGATTATTCATCTTCGCTGTGCATAAGCGAATGCTTTTCTTGACAAATGAGGGCCGTTTCGCTGTAATAACAAGGTAAATTATTATCTGACGGAAAGACAGTCTCTCTCGGCTTTGAAAGCATTCATTTCAGAGTGAAACCTGCCGGGGGTCGCAGAGGAAAAAAGATTGACGGTTCCCGATTTCAGAAAAACGCCCGGCAGACCCGGAAGAGTGCTTGTCGCGATGAGCGGCGGCGTTGACAGCGCGGTCGCCGCGCTCCTGCTCGTCCGGGCCGGATATGAAGTCACCGGATTCACGGCAGAACTGAACGGGTTGCCTCCAACTCAATCGGACGACAATCCTTTGTCCGCAAACGCCCGTGACGCGGCCCGGATCTGCGGACAATTGGGAATCAATCATTTTGTTGTGCGCTTCGATGACCGGTTCCGTCACGAGGTCATCGAGCCCTTTGTCCGGTCGTATCTCTCGGGCAGGACGCCGAACCCGTGTATCCGATGCAACAACAGAATTAAGTTTTCCGCGTTCATGGAGGTTGCTGACGAGCGCGGCTTCGATTACCTGGCGACCGGCCATTACGCGAGGGTTGAGTATTCCGAAGAGAAGAGAGAGTACCTTCTTTTGCGCGCGAATTCTTCCAAGGATCAATCCTACGTCCTGTACGGACTGAGTCAGCGGCATCTGGCCCGTACGATATTCCCGCTCTCGGACCTTTCGAAAAAAGATATTCGGGCAATCGCGCGCGAGGCGGGTTTCCCGGTATCGGATAAGCCCGACAGTCAGGACATCTGCTTTATACCCGACAATGATTACGCCGGGTTTATCGAAGGCATGACCGGGCAGCCGATCGAGGTGGGAGACTTTGTCGATCGCAGCGGGCGCGTCCTGGGGAAGCACAAGGGACTCATTTATTATACCGTCGGACAGCGCAAAGGTATTGGAATTGCGTCCACGGAAGCGCTCTTTGTCATTGAACTGGATCCCGTGCGCAACCGCGTGGTTCTCGGTCCGCAGGAAGCTCTATTTTCGAGCCGGCTGATTGCTTCTGATATCCGTTATGTTTCCGATAAGCCGGTTTCTTATCCTTTTTCGACGGAGGCGAGCATTCGCTACGCTGCGCCTGCGGTGCCGGCGATGGTTTTCGAGGGAGAGGACGGGGAAGTTGACGTGCGGTTCGACGAGCCCATCCGGGCGATCACACCGGGGCAGACGGTCGTTTTCTATAAAGGCGATAAAGTGCTCGGCGGGGGTGAGATTGTCCGGTCAATATAGCGTATAATTAAGGGTAATCGACGATAAACCGGAGTTTTCTCCCGGAGGTGAAATATGCTGATTCGCAATTCGATAACATGCTCAGCCAAGGACGGACTGCTGCTGAAGGGTGCCTGTTGGCACGACGACGAGCGGGCGCCTTCTTCGGTGCTCCTGATTATCCACGGGATGCTCGAGCATATTCGCCGGTATGAGAAAACTGCGGCGGATCTGGTCGCCGACGGAGTGCGCGTCTATGCGTTCGACCTGCGCGGTCACGGCGAGACGACGCCCGCACAAGAGAATCGGGGGTATTTTGCGGATACGGACGGAATCGAGCTCCTCATGTCCGACATTGACCGCTTGCTGGAGGCAGTCAGAAGTGACCTCCTGCGCGAGGGACTGAACGGGATTCCCTTCTGCGTCCTCGGACACAGCATGGGTTCGTTCATCACATCCTGCTATCTCAAGAAGCGCGGAACGACCGGATCGGCCGGTGTGATTCTTTCCGGAACGACCGCGCACCCGGGACCCGTCGCGGTGGCGCGCGCACTGGCGCGGCTGCAGTCGAAGATTTTGGGTCCGAAGTCCGACGGAAAGCTTCTGACTCATATTGCCTTCGACCCTTATAATGCGAGGATCAAGCCGGCGCGCACGGTTAACGATTGGCTGACCCGGGATGACGCGATCGTCGATGCGTATAATGCGGACCCGGGTTGCACGTTTAAGTTTAAAGCCGCGGGATTTGCGGACTTGTTCGGACTGCTCGGTGAAATCGGAGCAAAGAACTGGACCGGGGCGGTCGATAAGGACCTGAAGATAATGATTCTTTCCGGAGCGATGGATCCGGTCGGCGGTTATGGCAAGGGCCCAGAGATTTTACATCAGTGGTTTATCGACACCGGCCATGACTGTATCATAAAGCTCTATCCTGAGGGCCGTCACGAGATGCTCAACGAGCTCAATCGGGACATGGCCGTCGATGATATTAAGACCTTTCTGCATTCCCTGGCGGGGCGCGCCGGGCTTAAGGAGCCCGTTGAGCTCAAAAGACCCGTTGGGCCTAAAGAGCCCGCGATGGCGAGCGGCCCGGGATCCGATACCGATATTTCGGAAGAGGATTTGACCGCCCGGAAGGGAGAATAATATCGAATATTCGAAAGGAATACCTATGAAATACAGAAACGAACGAGCCCGTACCCCCATGAAGTCAGCGGAGGAAGTCCTGCGCGCGAGATTCCCGAGAGTACCCATACCGGGAAACTTAAGCGCCCAGTTTGTCGGCACACTCGAGAACCGCCCGGTTGCGGGTGTTGCCGGGCTTCCGGTATATGCCCCGGTCATCGCGTCGCTATTAGCGACGGAAGGACTCTATGAATTTTTCGAGCGCGCTTTTCAAAGAAAAGAATCGGCACTTATCGTCATCGCCGGCGATAAGGTGCGCGGCTTCTATACCGCAGGGAGTGATATCGAGCCTTCTGAGCTGAGTGAAGAGCAGCAAAAGGCTGTTCGCGCCGTCGCCGAGGCGTCGGCCTCTTGGGGCGGAAAGTTGGACGCCGAGGGAGTCCTTATATGTGACCCCGCCGCACCCGCGCCGGGACCGCATTATTTTACGAACCTCTTGATCGGAAACCGCATGAACGAGAAGCGCCCTCTGCAGAGCACGCCTAAGAGCGTAATCGACCGGCTGGGCCGGGGCTCCTTCCGCTCGCATGCGGACACACAGGTCCTCGCGACACGTTGGGACTACCTCCCGGAGGAGAACGGCTTTCCGGCCAACCGCCAGTTCTATCTGACCGAGAAAGGAAAACAAATTTTTTACTCGGGAAGCGCCTTGCAACCGGGGCTGAGATCCGTGGTCTGCCGCCACGCGCAGAACCGTACGACGATCGAATACGAACTTGATTGCGGCCTTAAAATCCGGAGGACCATTT
>CAYGIB010000245.1:0-3407 GCA_964349735.1 uncultured Oscillospiraceae bacterium
ATCAAGCGATGACCGGAAGAAAGGAGGGTGCCGGTATTGGCGCGAATGTAGTTTTCTCGGGCGGCACGAGAGCCGAGCGAGAGAAAGAGTCGAAGATTACCGGACTGATTGCAGACAGACGGTGCCGCGGTTACCGAATCCGAAGATTCCGTCCCGGCCGTTATAATTCGCTCGGCCAGAATGTTTCCGCTGAGCCTGGCATCGCCTTGGTCGTTCCCGCCCCTTAAAGGAATCAGAATCGGAAGGAGAGCAGCGACTGTTAAACACGAAAAGAAATCCGGACAAATCTCCTTATTATCATAGAGAATGATATTCTCCGAGATGGACTCCCGCTTCCCTCGGAGGGCGGACGGAGAGTAACGGGCGATGCTTGAGCCCGGGAGATAGTGGCTCAGTCGCTCGGACAAAGACTTGGAATAGCATGGATCAGGGTCGACGATTGCGATACTTTTGCCGGTCATTCATATGCTCCTTTCGTTCTTTTAAGAGAATTCTACCGTTTGATCCGGATGAGCAGAGAGGCGTTTTTCGACAAAAGAAGCGTAAGCGGGTTACAAACCAAATAATACTGCTTGAAAAAGACAAGTCGTTTTCGAATGCGTTCTTTGAGAAATACGATGAGGCTTGAAACGGCTCTTTTCGCATATATTCTATTGCGCCTCCTGTGGGCGGGTGGTATGATTTAATAACAATTTAATGATGTTCATCTCTTATCAAGAGAGGCGGAGGGATCTGGCCCGATGAAGCCCGGCAACCGCGGAAAGCAGCGGTGCCAAGTCCAGCAGGGAAACCTGAAAGATGAGGCGGTTTGTTAACACGTAGCCTTCCCTTTCAGGGGGGCTTTTTTGACGGGTACCGCTGTATGCGGGCGAACATCCGTCCCGCCTGGGATGGCCGCCGCGTTCGTCGCTTGCGAATGCTTTTTGAAGATAATCATTCAGATCGGAGGGTTTTGCATGAATTATTGCAGTAATGAAAGATGGTTGTTTACTTCAGAGTCCGTTACGGAGGGGCATCCGGATAAGGTCTGTGATCAGATTTCGGATGCGGTTCTGGATGCGCTTCTGGAGCAGGACCCGATGTCCCGAGTCGCATGCGAGGTTGCGTGTACGACCGGAATGGTACTGGTGATGGGTGAGGTGACGACCAATGCGTATGTCGACATCCCGACCGTTGTTCGGAATACGATTCGCGAGATTGGATACGATGGAGCCGATTCCGGTTTTGATTACAAGACCTGCGCCGTGCTCACGACCATCGATGAGCAGTCCGCAGATATAGCGATGGGTGTAAATCAGGCGTTGGAAGAAAGAATGGCTCCGAACTCCGGTCAACACGAGACCGGCGCCGGAGACCAGGGGATGATGTTCGGGTATGCGTGCGCCGACACCCCGGAGTATATGCCGCTGCCGATATCATTGGCGCACAGGCTGACTCGGAGACTTGCCGAAGTTCGGAAGGATCATACCTTGCCCTTTCTCCGGCCGGACGGCAAGAGTCAGGTGACCGTCGAATACCAGGGACGGACGCCTGTCCGAGTCGAGGCAGTGGTCATTTCATCCCAGCATTCCGAGGCTGTTGATCACGACACATTGGAACGGATGATTCGCGAGGAAGTGGTAAGTAAAGTCATACCGGAGGGGCTTATTGACGACCATACCAAGATATTCATCAATCCGACGGGTCGCTTTGTCATCGGCGGACCGCAGGGAGACAGCGGCCTTACGGGAAGAAAAATTATTGTGGATACATACGGAGGGTTTGCGAGGCATGGAGGCGGCGCGTTTTCCGGTAAAGACCCGACCAAGGTCGACCGGTCGGCCGCTTACGCCGCACGTTATATCGCTAAGAACATTGTCGCCTCGGGAATCGCCGGGGAGTGTGAGATTCAATTGGCTTACGTAATCGGTGTCGCTCAACCGGTTTCGATTCAAGTAGAGACGTTCGGAACCGGCGTTATTTCCGATACTCAAATCACCGAGCTTCTGCGGAAACACTTTGATTTGCGTCCCGGTGCGATTATTCATCAATTGGATTTACGCAGGCCGATTTATCGAACGACGGCATCTTACGGTCATTTCGGAAGAACGGACGCGGATTTCCCTTGGGAGCGGACGGACAGGGCTGAATTGCTCGCCGAGGAAGCCGGGATCCGCCCTCCTCAATAGGCAGGTTAACAGCAGAATCAATTTGCAGGAGGCAATCGGTTGAAACAATCCGAATCGGAGTCGTATCGTAGCGAAGGAGATTCCATACGCATCGTCGCGGTATGCAAAGAAGTTGTTTTTCGGAACGACGCCAACGGGTATACGGTAGCGGATTTTAGCCTTCAGTCCGAACGCCGGCACTCCTTTACGGGTATCGGGACGATGCCGTTTTTGGATCCCGGAGAAACCGTGGTTCTTTTCGGGAAGTGGACGGATCATCCTGTTTACGGAAGACAGTTTCAAGTTGAGAGTTTTTCGCCGTTTCGGGCAGCCTCGGCAGCAGATCTGATCCGGTATTTGTCATCAGGATCGATTCCCTGGATCGGACCGAAAACGGCGCAGAAAATTGTCGACCGATTCGGCACGGATACACTGGATGTTCTGCGCGAGAATCCGGACCGGCTGTCCGAGATCCGGGGCATTACGATGAAGAAGGCACAGGATATTTCCCTGGCTTTTCGGCAGAAAGGTGACTATCAGGAGCTCTCGATGCTCCTTACTCCCTTCGGTTTCGGAGCGGCGCGTATCATGAGCGTATACAAGCGCTTCGGGACGTATGCGCCGTCGATTATCCGCAAGAACCCCTATCTGCTGGCTACAGAGATATCGGGCATCGGCTTTCTTACGGCCGACCGGCTTGCAAGAAGCATTGGCTATGATTTCGATTCGCCCTTCCGCATCGGAAGCGCAGTTCTTCATCTGCTCACGGCTTCCGAAAGCGATGGCGACACGTATACACGAATGGATTATCTGCTCCGGCGAACCATGCGTTTACTCGAGAATATTTCAGATGCAGGGACATTCGGCGAGCTTGAGGATAAGGGCCGCCCGTATATTGACTCAAGTGTGGAATCAGGTTTACGAAGTCCTTCCCGGACAGGGCAAATAAGACATTCAAACGGTTCGTCGATTCCCGGGTCGACGGCTGGTTCCGGAATCGGGGAGATTGAATTCTTGCGCGGACTTCAATTTATTCTGGAGTCTGCGAAGATTGTTGTTTATCGAACGGAAGACATGGGCATCGTCGAGTACGACCGGGTTGAGAAGATTGACTCTGCATTGAAGGTTGCGCTTCCGAAGACGTTCGATGCGGAAAAGACCGCAGCAAACGCGCTTATTACGGGTCAATCCAGCCACGCGTTTCAACCGGCGTGTGAGGGAGACAAGGATGAATTCGCCGACGAGAGTGCGATCTTGGAC
>CAYGIB010000246.1:0-3389 GCA_964349735.1 uncultured Oscillospiraceae bacterium
GAATAATGATCTTTCCAAATGGATTATCATGAAAGGCCTTCATGAGCCGATCATAGCTCCTGAGCAGTTCCTTGCGGTCCAGAAGCGGCTTGGCCTTAACCAGATATGTAAGACCCGCCAATACGATACAGGCCTCCTGAGGGGTCTTCTGCGATGTTCCTGCGGTCGGATCATGAGCGCCAAGAGGAAAATCTGTTATGATACGCCAAACCAGACCGTACTCTGGAGTTATGCCTGCAGCGGTCGGGCCCGGAGAGGGTCTGCACACCCCTGCCAGGTCAAACAGGTGAATCTGGAGAATATCGATAATCTGGTGGTTCAAGCTTTGAAAGAGATCTGCATAAATCCGACCACGATATCCCAATATACACAAACTGTTGCTACGCCTGCAGACGCCCTGGAATCGAATCGAAAGCAGCTGACTTCGATTGAGACGAAAATTCGAAACCTTGTGGCTAACCTCCAGGACTCGCGCGAATCAGCTGCGGCCAAATACATCATCGCAACGATCGAAGACTTGGACAGAAGGGCAAAAGAAACCCGCCGCAGCATTATTGAGATTGAGTCAGCAAAACAGATCCGTGAAAAGAGGCGTGACCATGAAACATGGTTGGCCGAATATATTCAAAAAGAAATGACCATGTTCGATAACCTGCCGTTCGAAAACAAGCTAAGCTTTATTCGCGGCGTGGTTTCGACGTGTGTATGGAACGGGACTTCACTAATTATCGTTTTTGTTTAATCTCATTCTCCTTGTTATCCTGCGTCCTGATCGGATTATCGTCGGCGAGGTTCGAGGCAGTGAGGCGGCTGACATGCTTCACGCCCTGCACACCGGGCACCCCGGTTCACTATGTACCGGTCATGCAAATTCTTGTGTCGAGATGTTGAATCGATTGTCCACGATGGTTCTTTCCGGTTCTTCATTACCCTTTGAGGCTGTCGTACGGCAGATTGTGATGGGAATCGATATCCTGATACACATCAAGAGAAATGCCCGGGGCAGACGACTAATCAATGAAATTGTCACTATCGATCACGGTGCGGAAAATGAATTTCGCGTAATTCCGCGTTTCTTGCAAAGGGAGGGTTTCGGACTTGAATCACAATGAAAATCTAATTTTTTCCGGCAGATCATCGGATAATGGACAAGAGCATTGCGTTATGTCCGTTCAAACCGTAAAAGGGAACCGAGGCGAGGGCGGCACCAATCATTCCAGGAATTCGATAAAGAGAGGTTTTCTGGTCAAACGATTTTTCTGGTACCCGATATGCTTCGCTGCTGTCTTTTTCCTGTCGGATGCATTCATACCGCTACTATGGCTTCGTGTCCTTCTGTCGGGCGGATTGTCGCTGTTTCCCTTCATTTCCATTATTCAGCTCCTGTATGCGCGCCGAACCTCGCTTCTGCGAGCTCAGAGCAAGGTGCTGTTACAATCTCTGTGCACCTCCGTCTCCGCGGGATATTCTCTTAATAGTGCGTTTATGTGTGCGCGACCTACGTTGGAAAAGGCTTTCGGAAAAAGAAGTGTCATGGGATTGGCACTGAAGCGGGCGGAGAAATCGCTCTCGGCTCAAACGCCGCTCGAGGAGGTTGCCGTCGATCTGTGTTATCGATTGGATTATATTGAACTCCTTCCGGTTATGCATGCGCTCTCTATTACTCGTGTGGTCGGCACCGGTGTCATATCCATTCTGAAAAACAGCTGTCAAATGATGTCCGAACTCATTGCTGTAAAGAGTGAGGTCGATGCCAACAATGCCGGTAAAAACGCTGAGGCATTCCTTTTATGTCTAATGCCGTTCGGAATCACATATGCTCTCTCTTCATTTACCGGAGATTATTTGGCCATGGCTCGGAAGGATCCGCTGGGTATTGCTCTTATGCTCCTTGCCTTTTGTATTTCAGTTGTATCCTGTGGATTTCTTTTCTCGATGATCAGCGAGAAAAAGAAGATTCCCGGGTTATCGGAAAAGAGAAACCCTTCCTCTCAGCATCCATCATTTACGCGCCTTTCCGGCTTTCTCCGGGAGCATATGTCCCGAATACTTCCGCAGGGCTATATTACGGGTATGTACGGACTTCTCTGCGAACTGTCATACAGACCGGATGAGTTATTCGAGTCTTTTCTTCTTAAGACGGTCGGAGTCGCATTGATTCTTCTTCCTCTGATCACCCTCATCCTTCAACTGATGTCCTACCCGGTTCTCTTTTCGTTACCGCTCCTTGCGGTGATAATCATTCTGATGCACCACGATCTTCGCACGCACGTTCTTCGAAGAAGAGAAGGAATAATGGAAGAAATTCCTCTTTTCCTTTCAATGATGGTTACATTGCTCCAGTCGGGCGTGCTTCTTCCGAAGTCGATTGAGACCTGTGCGTCAGCCTTTCCGGATTCTGGTGTTATGGGAACGGAACTTCGTATTATGAATGCTCAAATGCTTTCTGGAATGTCTGCCGGACGGGCGGTTGAACTGTTCTCCGAGCGAACTCCCATTCCGGAGGCTCAGTCTGCTCTCCTGCTTGCTTCGCGTTATGAGGTGACCGGCGGTTCTGAAGTTCTCGGGCTTCTCTCTTTACAGGCAACGGCTTGCTGGTCGCTTTGTCGAAACGCTTCCAGGAAAAAACGTGAACGCGAGGCACTGGCAATGATATTACCGATGATGCTTGATTTCATTTCTGTCCTATTGGTTGCGACGACCCCCGCTCTGATATCGCTGCAATTGTCATAACCCACTGAAGGAGGTAAATCCATGAAAGAGAAAACAGACAAAACGATTCATCTTCACGGAGAAAATAGGAAGGGAATGGGAACCGTGGAAATTGTAATAATCATTGCTATTCTGGTCGCGTTAGCGCTCGTTTTTCGAGGCGCTCTGACACATTATGCGGACAATATCATGGATTACGTTTTCGACGACGGAAATGTAATCGGAGCCTTGGGCAGCTGAGGAGAACAATAGAAACATGATTACAGAGCGAGGACCGCACGGAACGGTTGCGGTTATGACAATTGAATCGGGCAAGGATGTGGTTCCGCATACATTGGATGCCTTGCGGAACCACTCCTGTCGGCACTGCCTCCCCGTTTACCTTCGGGAGCTTTTCGGCCAAAAACAGATATGTGCGGATTGCACTTCTCTGGTGCGCGTCACGGATCCGGCTGCCGCAAGTGTATACCGAACCATGGAGGAGCGTCGCAATGCGGTTGCGGATTTGCTGATTTCCGTCTGTGACATGCTGGATTTGATGATGGAGCCGTCCGGCTTAAGTTTTTGTCCAGAGGACATTTGGCTTCATCCGGAAAACGGAGATTTGTACTTCATGTATTTCCCGATTCGCACCGCAGGAACCCAAGCCGGATGCGACTTATCCAGCGTGGATGCAA
>CAYGIB010000247.1:0-3380 GCA_964349735.1 uncultured Oscillospiraceae bacterium
GATGGAAGATCCGTCTTGTGCGCCCCTTACCTTCGACGAGCGGTTTGGTATGCTTGTCGATGCCGAGTACACTTCCCGACAAAATAAGTCGGTTCAAAATCTTCTGAAGAAGGCAAAACTTCGTCAAAGCGCCTGCCTGGAAGACATTTCCTACACCCCGGACCGCCTGATTAATCGGGATCAGATTCGCCAACTCTCAACAGGGCTGTGGATTAAAGAGAAACACAACCTGATTCTAACCGGCGCAACCGGCACCGGAAAAAGCTACTTTGCCTGTGCTTTCGGAAACATGGCGTGCCGCCAAGGCACTAAGACGCGCTATTTTCGCGTTCCGCGATTGCTGACGGATTTGGCGATTGCCCGTGGAGATGGAAGTTACAATAAACTGATGAAAGAGCTCAAAGGTACAGAACTGCTCATTCTCGATGATTGGGGATTGAACACACTCGATCCTCTGGCCTGCCGGGACTTGTTGGAGGTCGTGGAAGACCGATATGAGGAAAAATCCACATTGATCGCAAGTCAACTTCCGGTCTCGTCTTGGTATGAAACCTTCCAGGACTCCACCATTGCCGACGCGATCCTGGACAGGCTCGTCCATTCCGCATATCGCATCGAATTATCCGGCGCTTCGCGCCGAGCTGTCAAACCGGAGATGGGGGGTGTTACTTTGTCCTAATTTGTGCTATTTTTTTCTTGTCGTTTTAGGCTGTCCTTATTCAATCGGACCGGCCTGTCTTGATAACTCCGGATTGGGGTGTCTTATTTGCTCCGGATACCCTGTCTTGATTGACCGGAATACTCAAGATGGACAGCTGGTTTGCCTGTCACCCCAAGGCGGAGCGGCTTTTCCAGCATAATCTGATCAAAAACAATCAGGGGCAGCTGACGATTCTGGACATTGAGTACGCGGGGTGGACGAGTGCCAAGCGGCTGTTCCGGCTGGATATGCTGGGCGTGTATAAGGCGGATGATGTGTGGAGGCTGGTTGTTTTCGAGAACAAGTTCGGGGGCGGCGCGATCGGCGGCGCGGCGGGCATCGCCAAGCACTATGCCGATATCGTGGATATCCTTTCGAATCCGGTTTCGCGGGACGAGTTGGTCGGGTCCGTGATTCAGATCGCCGGGATCAAGGCGGAGCTGGGGCTGCTGCGGGAGCCGTTGGACTTGAGGGCTGACATGCCGGTGGAGATCCTTTTTGTCATGGCCGGGTTTAATATGAAAAGTCAGGCGATCGCAAATGAGGTGAGGAAAATGAAGGAATCGGAGGCGAGCAGGATGCAGGAATCGATTCCTGCGAAAATTTGCTTCCAGGATGTGGGGAATACGGTGATCGATTATGGGCAGGCGAGGGAGGATGTTTGGGTGAGGGTGAGGATTGCTGAATGCAACAATACGATAATGCAACCAGATACTGAAATTTATGAGGGGAAGAATGATGAAAGGGAAAGTACAAATCTTCATTTTGTTGTTTGTAATCATTGCAATCATGATACCCTCTTCTGCATGCAATCCTAGGCTGGATTTATCCTTTACAGAAAAGATTTTCGTTGAGTATAAGACACACGATGAGTATCTAAAGTTCGAAATTACGGATCGAACGGATATTGATGCAATCGTCGCAGCATGTACAGATAATATACAGGAAGGGTCGGGAAACTGCGGATATGAAATCGTCAAATTGACTTTTACAGGTGGTCAAAAAGAAGTTGTCCTTCGACCCGCCGGTGATAATTGCGATACAGTAAAATACGGAGATCGTGGTGGATACTTTCGTATAGGTGACGAAAACAAAGCAGAATTAATTAGTATATTACGATAATACGGAGCTTCATTTGATTATCTGGGCACCAATTACGCAAGATTCAGCACGACAGTCAATGTTGAAGATAGAGCAATAAATATCAGTATACCAATGGAAAAGTATAATCGGACTTTCGAAAATGTTAAGCTGTACACGTTATCAAAAACAGATCAGAATATCGAGGAGGTTGTGTCCGAAATACTCGACCCAACGCAATTAAAAGAAACCAAACTACCCGGCACCAATATGGACATTGTGTCTTTTTCTGATGGAACGTATACGGTACTGTATGACGCAAACGACTGTGCAATGAAAATAGTTATGAATGGAAGCCACGTTTCTAGCGACAAGATTGTGCTCTCAACCCAGGAAGGATGGGAAGTCGCAAAGCAGTTTATTATCAAAAACAAGATATTGACGGAGAAAGAATTGCTTGAATTATCCATTGAGGTTATACCGATTACTGCCCAAGAAATTGATGTGAATAATGAAGATACCAGGGACGATAGCGGAACTGCCTTTACAACGGATTATCTTATCAAAATGAGAAGGCAAATTGACGGGATTCCATTAAGCGATACGGTTGATGGCGTCAAGGTGCTCGTTAGCGACGAGGGTGTTTACTGGTTGAACAAGAAGTGGAATGAAGTGATCTCCACCGACCAGACAGTTAATATTCTCAGCATCGACGAAATACTCACTTCAATGCAAACCGAACTCGTTAATATGCAAGATTATTTAGGAAACATTACAATTACGGATATAAGTCTGATCTATTATCCGTCAAAAACTGGTGAAAAAGAAATAGAATTAGTTCCTGCTTGGGCATGTACGTATGCCAACGGCACACTCATATTTGATGCCTGTAACGGGAAATTAATTGGTCAATAATCTATCTTGGTATAGTCTGCGGCAATATTTCGGACAGGTTGCGTTTTTTCTCGAAAAATTCCAAAGAACGAAAAACCCCGAAGCCATAGAGCCGAGGGGTTTTGGGTAGTGTCAAGGATTATGCGCATATTTGATTTCTCGCTTGGTACGGGTCGTCAGCCAGCCGTCGAGTCAGTGCTCACCTCCTCTTTCCAGTCGAAGTTTTGTAAGTGCTTCATGTTCAGATCGCACTTCGTTCCCCAAAGAGATGACTCCATGTATCGAAGTCGGGCGCAAACGAGCATGAGCGCGGAGTTAGAATCCGGAAAGGCGCTCACCACAAGGTTCTCCGTCGAATCTCCCGGTTGAGGCGCTCTATGGCGTTATTGCTACGAATTCGCATCCAATGCTCATGCGGAAATGTCATGTAGGTCACGTAATGCTTCAACAAAGGCTCTTCGAGATAGACAGCTGGGTTGACAGTCACCCTAAGGCGGAGCGGCTTTTCCAGCATAATCTGATCAAAAACAACCAGGGGCAGTTGACGATTCTGGACATTGAGTATGAGGGGTGGACGAGTGCCAAGCGGTTGTTCCGGCTGGATATGCTGGGCGTGTATAAGGCAGATGACGGGTGGAGGCTGGTTGTTTTCGAGAACAAGTTTGGGGGCGGCGCGATCGGCGGGGCGGCGGGCATCGCCAAGCAC
>CAYGIB010000248.1:0-3375 GCA_964349735.1 uncultured Oscillospiraceae bacterium
GTCCAATTATGATTGTACAAAGTCATTATGTCTGCTCGCCGGATGACCGGTCGAGCAGACGGCGGTAAGTCCCATCGATTCCGATGGCACCGAGAGGCGCCGTGATTAGAATCGCGAGAACAGCGATACTTAAGGTGATGTTTCCGGACGAGAGTCCCAGACTCAAAGGAATTGCGCCGACAGCCGCCTGGACGGTTGCCTTCGGAAGATATGCGATAACGCAGAAAAGCTTTTCCTTTCGATTCAGACCGGACCGGATCAGACTGACCCACGTTCCAAGCGTCCGAACCAGGAAGGCTCCGAGTATTAAGAGTACTGCGGGGATACCGGCTTTTAAAACATACCGGATATCGACGGCCGCGCCGAGCAGGACAAAAAGAATCAGTTCCGCCGCGACCCAGATTTTTGAGAATTTACCCGTAATCCGCCGCGCGACCTTTTCTCTGGACTTATGTATGGTTCCGCCGAGAGCCATCGCCGCGAGAAGTCCCGAGAATGGAACGGTTTCGGTTATAATCGGCTCGATTCCAACCATCATAATTGCAGCGCCCAGAATCAATAAGACCTTGACCGTGTCCCGCATGTGAATCGATTTAAAAACAAAAGCGAGAAGGAGTCCAACGAGAATACCAGCGGCCACGCCCAACAAGATGGACACCGGAACGGCCAAAAGTGTCGTCGGGTGAAAGGTACCGCCCTTAGTGATTCCGATGAACGCCGTAAAAAGAACAATCGCATAAATATCGTCCGCCGAAGCGCCGGCCATCACCAGCTGTGGAACACTGTTCTTACGTCCGTATCCCTCCTCCATCAGAGTAATCATTTTCGGAACGATAACCGCAGGCGATACCGCTGCGAGCATCGCACCGATTACGGCCGCCTCCGGTATCGATATGCCAAGAAGCGGCGGACCCAGTACAATCGCGCCCACGATTTCGAAGGTTGCCGGTACGAAGCACATCAGAATCGCCGGCCTTCCGACTTTTTTCAAATCCTTGATATCGAGTGTGAGGCCGGCGCGAACCAGAATGACAATTAACGCAATCTCACGCAAATCATCGGAAATGTCGAGTATATTCGGTGAAATGAGGTTAAGAACATGCGGACCCAGGAGAATGCCGGCGATGAGCATACCCAAAAGACCCGGGATGTGCAGCTTTTTGAATAAACCGCCAAGCGTAAAACCGATCAGGATAATCAGCGCGATACTGAGTAGCATGGAAATTCCCTTCGATGGATGATTCCGTTTCTTTTCTCGGCAATAAAAAAAGCCGCTAAATCCATGAACACCGTTCACAGAAGTCATCAGCTTACAAAAGCGGTTCGGCGTCTTTGCCGGGGAGTACTTCATTCCCCTTATATTCCTGTGTATAATACCGTCGCAGAAAGTCTGTGTCAAGGTAGGAAGAGACTCTTTGGGAGCATTCATTTGATTCGACTTACTCGTCATGCTATAGTTGAACCGTTATTTTTCGATAAAAGTGCACAGAGGCAAGATCAGTAAGAGGCCCGGAGGGCCTACGCCCATGCAGTATCTAACCGTTCGAGACCTTTCGAAATCGTATCACGGACACTTGCTGCTTAACGGTATCTCCTTTTCGATTAACTCCGGCGACCGAATCGCCCTGATCGGAGACAATGGGACCGGCAAAACCACGCTGCTTAAAATCATCGCGAATCAGGTCCGTCCGGACGGCGGAAGCGTTCAATGGTCGCGCAATACCGTGTTCGGGTACCTGTCTCAGAATCCGGAGGAGCAAGTCTCCGGCGAAGCCATGCTGAAGAGTGCGGAGCTGATCCGACTCGAGCAGGAAATATCCGATATCGAAAAGAGTCTGGCTCAATCTCCGGAAACGCGTTCACAGGATCTGCTTGACCGCTACTCACTTCTTACTGCTCGGTATGAAGCAATCGGCGGCTATGACTACGAGCATCGCATGAAGGAAGCTCTGGCGGGCTTGGGCTTACGAGGCATCGGAGACTCGCGCGAGCTTTCCACTTTTTCCGGCGGTGAGAAAATGCGTGTCGCCCTCGCGCGGCTCATTGTTCAGAAGCCTGATGTTCTGCTCCTGGACGAACCGACCAACCATCTCGACACGATGGCGATGGAGTGGCTTTCGGACTTTATTACCGGCTATAACGGCGCCGTTCTTCTCATCAGTCATGACCGTTACTTCATCGATCAGACGGCGAATGTCGTTTTTGAGCTGGAGAGTAGAGTAATCCAACCTTTTTCCGGCAATTATTCTTCTTATCACGAGCAGAAGAAACGCCAACAAGAAGATCTGGAGCGTTCTGTCGCGAGCCTCGAAAAGGAGCTGGACCGACAACAGAAGATCACTCAAACCATGCTGTCACACCGCAAAATGTCCTCTTATCACGCGCGCGAAAAAATTGTCCACACACTTTCCGAGCGCCTGGCTCAGGAAAAGAGCCGGCGTGTCGGCGGGGGAAAACTGAGCTTTTCGCTGATTCCGGATGTGCGGACCGGCGATCCCGAACGAATCGTCCTGAAGACGCGATCCGTCACGATGTCTTTTGACGACGCCGTCCTTTTTCGCGACGTGTCGTTTGAGCTAAAAGCAAATGAAAAGCTTTTTCTGGTCGGGCCGAACGGATGCGGGAAAACCACCCTTCTTCATCTCCTGCTCGGGAAGATTACCGAATTTTCAGGCGACATTCTCATTTCAGGCGACGCAAATTTCGGCTTCATGGGCCAATTTGTCGCATTCGAAAACGAAGACCTAACGGCATATGAGGAGCTCTATTCGCGGAGCGATTTAACCGAAACAAGCACTCGAAGCCTGCTCGCCCGATTCGGATTCCGCGATGTAGATTTATTCAAGAAAATCAGTGTTCTTTCCGGCGGCGAGCGCTCCCGCTTGTTCCTCTGCTGCCTTCTTACAGAAAAGCCGGACATTTTGTTTCTCGACGAGCCGACGAATCATCTCGACATCGATTCCCGGGAGATTCTGGAGGACGCCTTGCGAGACTATAACGGAGCCATTGTCGCAGTGAGCCACGACCGTTACTTTATCGACAAGTGCGCTTCCCGCGTGTTGGGATTTATTGAAAAAACCACGTCCATCTTTACTTCTTTCATTGAATACCGGACAGCGGAAGTCTCGTTCTCCGCGAAAAAGACTCGAAAAGAATCCGACTTGCCGCCTGTAACGGGATCCGGATCGAGCCCTTCAGCCGATTCCTCCATGCAGAAACCGCGCGGAAAAAATCGCATGCTGGAACGTCGCGAGGAGGCCTTAAGAAAAGAACGGCTGCGGGACCTGGAGGTCCTCATTGAATCGCTCGAGAAAGACCAGCGCGAGTTGGAGCAATCCTTTTCGAAGGACAGCGCCCCTGAGGATTACCTGAAAT
>CAYGIB010000249.1:0-3349 GCA_964349735.1 uncultured Oscillospiraceae bacterium
GCCTGAACGAGGGCACGCACATCTGCGCGGCCCACATCGATTCCCCGCGT
The DNA here is from genome assembly GCA_964349735.1 of uncultured Oscillospiraceae bacterium. Lineage (GTDB taxonomy): Bacteria > Bacillota > Clostridia > Saccharofermentanales > Saccharofermentanaceae > JAAYCT01. The sequence continues at coordinate 51 of CAYGIB010000249.1, forward strand.
CTGGACCTGAAGCCGAATCCCCTGTATGAGGATGCGGGCATGGCCTATTTCAAGACGCATTATTACGGCGGCATCAAGAAGTATCAGTGGACGACTATCCCTCTTGCGATTCACGGAATTATGGTTCGCAAGGACGGTTCAGAAGTCACCGTTGCCATCGGTGAGAACGATAACGATCCGGTGTTCTACATAACCGATCTTCTGCCTCATCTCGGTGCAGAGCAGATGGCCCGCAAGGGATCTGATATCGTGAAAGGCGAAGATCTGAATGTCCTGATCGGAGGACGCCCGGTTGATGATAAGGACGTTAAGAACGAGTACAAGATTTCGATTCTTAAGCTGCTGAATGAGAAATACGGTATTGTCGAAAAGGATTTTGTCAGCGCCGAGCTGGAAATCGTTCCGGCCATGAAGGCTCGGGACGTTGGGTTTGACCGCTCATTTATAGGAGCCTACGGACACGACGACCGCGTCTGCGCATACCCGGCACTCATGGCGCTTCTGGACCAGAAGAGTCCGAACAAGACCGTCATTTGCATGCTTTCGGACAAGGAAGAAATCGGCAGCTACGGAAATACTGGTGCGCAGTCGAAGCTGTACGAGAACTTTTTCATGGAGCTTTTCGCGAAAACGAACGGAAGCTACGACGAGCTATTGTTCCGCAAGGCTCTGGCCTCCGCTAAAATGTTGTCTGCCGATGTCTCGAACGGGTATGACCCGAAGTACGCATCGGTCTCTGACCCGAAGAATTCGGCCTATATGTCTCACGGAATCAAGCTCGAAAAGTATGTCGGTGCCCGCGGAAAGTCCGGAACGAACGATGCCAACGCAGAGTTTGTCGCTGAGATTATTCGAATTTTCGACAACAAGAAAATCCGCTGGCAAACCGGCGAACTTGGAAAGGTTGATGAGGGAGGCGGCGGAACCATTTCCGCATTTATGTCCGGTTACGGACTGGATGTCATCGACTGCGGCGTTCCCGTCCTCTCGATGCACGCGCCGTATGAGGTAATCAGCAAGGCAGATTTGTATATGACCTATTTGGCCTATAAGGCCTTTATTGAAGACATTTAGCCTTTGGTTTTGTAGAGATTGCAGAATGGCAGCTTATGAAAGGCAGGATAAATACCCTCTATGATTATTGTAGTTAAACCCGGAGCAACCAAAGAACAGGTTCAAGATATTCTAGCCAAGCTCGAGCAGTATGAGCTCAAGGCACATGTGTCGGAGGGAGCTGAGCGCTTAATTATCGGCGTTATCGGCGATAAATCCCGTTTACCCCCCGGCGCCCTTGAGCTGTTGCCGGCCGTAGAAAAGCTCGTCCCGATCATGGAGTCATACAAGCTCGCGTCTCGCGCTTTTCGACCGGAAGGCACCGCCTTTGAAATCAAGGGAGTCCCCATCGGCGGCGATGAACTGACGATGATGGCCGGCCCATGTGCCGTTGAGAGCGAGGAGCAAGTTGACGAAGTCGCACGAGAAATATCGTCATGCGGCGCACGAATTTTGCGCGGCGGAGCGTATAAGCCCCGGACGACCCCTTACTCTTTTCAGGGACTCGAAAAGGAAGGCCTGAGGATTTTAAGACGGGTAGCGGATCGCTATAAGCTCCTGGTTATCAGCGAGATTACTTCCGAAAACGATATTGAGTATGCCTCCGACTACGTCGACATCATTCAGATCGGTGCCCGCAACGCTCAGAATTTCCGCCTGCTTTCCGCCGTCGGCAAGTCCGGAATCCCGGTAATGCTCAAGCGCGGCATCGCAGAAACAATCGATGAGTGGCTTGGCTCGGTCGAATACATCATGAGTGAGGGAAACTACAATATCATCATGTGCGAACGAGGGATTCGCACCTTTGAAACATCAACACGCAGCACTTTGGATATCAGTGCGATTCCGGTCCTTAAGACCAAGACGCACCTTCCAATCATCGTTGACCCAAGCCATGCTTCCGGCAAGGCTCAGTATGTTCGCTCGCTTTCTCTGGCGGCGATTGCAGCCGGTGCGGATGGTCTGATCATTGAGGTTCACCCGAATCCGATGTGCGCGTTATCGGACGCTGCTCAGCAAATCACCCCGGCCGATTACCGGTCGCTTACAAAAGAAGTCAAGGCAATCGCCGGGATTATCGGAAGAAAGTATCCGGAGTAAAGGCTTCTTTCCGACAATAGATACATGAAGAATCTATTTTTCCCGCAAAGAAGAATCGGGCGTCAGATTAGACAGCGGATTCTTATTTACGGCGTCGTGAAGAGCCTCGTTATCGACGTGCGTATAAATTTGTGTCGTCGCGACGCTGGAATGTCCGAGAATCGTCTGAAGACTCCGGATGTCAACCTGACCGTACTTGTACATCAGCGTTGCGGCCGTATGTCTAAGCTTATGGACCGAATACGTTCTTGTGTCGATTCCCGCCTCGAAAAGCCGCTTCTTCACAATATTTTGAATCATTTGATGGCTGATTCGATCTCCTCTGGAACTTAAAAATAAGGCATCCGGCTCCTTGACTTTATACTTCGTCCGGTCCTCGAGCCACTCGGCCATGGAACGCAGGCAAGCGGCGTTCAAATAGATCGTCCGCTCTTTGTCACCCTTGCCGATGACGGTCAGTGTATCGTCTCTGATGTCCGAGATATTGATACCGCGAAGCTCTGAAAGACGCATTCCGCAATTGAGGAACAAGGTAATCATACAGTAATCACGTATAGAAGAGGCGCAATGAGAACCATACGCCGTGTTAAGCAGCTTCACGCTCTCTTCAAGGTTTAAATATTTGGGCAGCCGGCGACCTACCTTGGGGGACTCCAGTTCGTACGACGGGTCCTCTTCGATCAGCTTACGCTTTTGATACAAATACTTGAAAAACGACTTAAGCGTCGCTGCTTTTCGCGCGCGGGTCGCTGCTGATGCCTTTCGTTCACGGGAGAGGAAAATCATAAAGACAAACAGGTCATCCGAACTGATTTTTTTAATGAAATCAATATCCATATCTGCAATCGAAATCTCATTGAATTTAGTGTCGCTTTCGGTAAGGCCTCTGTCTCTTTTCATAAAACGAAAAAAGAGAACGAGGTCATATCGATATTCTTTCATGGTCAGAGCGGACCGCTCTTTAACCGCTTGCATGTAGTGTACATATTGATCCAAAAGCGGGAAGGAGATTTGCGTATTGTCAATCGTTTGTCGACTTGCCATCCTGTTTATTCATACCTCCTGAATATATGCACATTCTAACATAAACAACTGCTTGTGCCGACGGATTTTGTCCTACAATAGCCGACAGAAAATGTCCTTCA
>CAYGIB010000250.1:0-3337 GCA_964349735.1 uncultured Oscillospiraceae bacterium
CTTGAAAACAGGAGCATACATATTTTTCGAGAAGCATACAGCCAGCTTGGCAATCTTTGCATGCTCTGGTCCATCGGGAAGGACAGCACGGTAATGCTCTATCTGGCGCGCAAGGCGTTTTGCGGGCATGTTCCTTTTCCCTTGGTTCATATCGATACCAGCTATAAAATTGAAGAGATGATTCGATACCGCGACGCTCTTGCAATGGAGTGGAAGCTGGATATGATTTACGGAATGAACTCCGCAGCGATTTCCTCCGGGGAAACGTTTCCGGATGGGAAAATCAATCACGTTGCATGCTGTAAGCTTCTTAAAACCGAGGCGCTTTCAAATACACTGAGCGGTGTGTGGCCCCGGTATCGAATGAATCACGAGACCGGCAAATATGAACAGGACAGGAATATTGAGCCGTTTACGGGTGTCATCGTCGGCGTTCGTGCGGATGAGGAAGGAAGCCGCTCTAAGGAACGTTATTTTTCTCCGCGGGACAAGAATAACGATTGGGATGTAGGCAACCAGCCACCGGAGTTTTGGAATCAATATAAGACGGATTTTGCTCCCGGAACGCACGTCCGCGTTCATCCGCTTTTGGACTGGACGGAGCTGGATATTTGGGAATATATCGAACGTGAAAGCATTCCCATGGTTTCGCTTTATTTTGATAACGGGGAAGGCAAGCGGTATCGTTCCTTGGGATGTGCTCCTTGCACCGCTCCGATCGAGTCGAACGCTCGTACCGTTCATGAGATCGTAGAGGAATTGCGAACCGGTAAACTGGCTTCTGTGGCCGAGAGATCCGGGCGCGCACAAGATAAAGAAGACTGTGGCGGACTGGAAGAACTCAGGAAACAGGGGTACATGTGATGACGATTACCATGAAAAAGGAAGATATGAATATCGTCATCGTCGGTCACGTCGACCACGGGAAAAGCACAGTGATCGGGCGGCTATTAGCGGACACGGATTCCCTCCCGGAGGGCAAGCTCGACTCGATTCGCGAACTGTGCCGCAAGAACTCCAAACCTTTCGAATACGCATTTTTGCTCGATGCGTTAAAGGATGAGCGGGCGCAGGGAATCACCATTGATGCGGCTCGTTGCTTTTTCCGAACTGAAAAAAGAAACTACACGATTCTCGATGCGCCCGGACACATCGAGTTTCTGAGGAATATGGTGACGGGCGCGTCGCGTGCTCAAGCGGCGCTTCTGGTCATTGACGCGAAGGAAGGTGTTCGGGAGAACTCGCGACGGCACGGCTATATGCTTTCGATTCTTGGCATCCGGCAGATTGCCGTGGTTATTAACAAGATGGATCTAGTCGGATTTCGGCGGGATGTGTTCGAGAGTCTAAAAGTCGAGTACACGGCCTTCCTCGAAAAGCTCGGTATTGTTCCGAAATTCGTCCTGCCGGCGAGCGCTTTTTGCGGAGACAACATCCGCGACCGCGGCAGAAACATGCCATGGTACGAGGGAACCACTGTATTGGAGACACTGGATCTTTTCGAGCATGAAAAGGCGGAGGCAAAGCAAACATTTCGGATGCCGGTTCAGGACGTATATAAGTTTACAGCCAATAGCGATTCCAGAAGAATTGTTGCGGGGACAATTCTGACAGGACGAATCGAAGTCGGGGACGAGGTCGTATTTTATCCTTCCGGAAAAACGAGCCACATTCGGTCGATTGAGACTTTCCCTCCGCAATTTATGAAAAGTGTCGAAGCGGGGATGGCGACCGGGTTCACCTTGGAAGAGCAAGTTTATATCATGCGCGGAGAAATAATGACTCTTAAAGAAGAGCAAATGCCGCATGTCTCTTCGAGGTTAGAGGCAAATATATTCTGGCTCGGGAGAAATGAGTTCAGGGAGGGGTCAACCTATACACTAAAGCTGGAGTCCGGAAAGGTCAAAGTTGTGCCGGAGAAGATTACGCGCATCATGGACTCATCGAGCCTTCTTCCGACGACAAGAGACCATGTTCGTCGAAACGAGGCGGCCGAGTGCATATTGAAGACCGACAAGCCGATTGCTTTTGACACGGTAGAGGAGAACGCATCTACCAGTCGTTTCGTCATTGTAGACGGGTATGAGATTGCGGGCGGGGGAATCGTAGTATCACCGCTTCCGGATGATCAAAGCGAGCTTCGCACGAGGGTTATGATACGAAACAGCAAGTGGGAGCCCGGATGGGTCAGTTCCGATCTGAGATCCGAAAAATACGGACAGAAGCCGATTCTGTTTATCTTGACCGGGGGCGCCGACACGGGAAAAAAGGACCTGGCGAAGTCGTTCGAAAAGGAATTGGTGTGCCGTGGCGACATTGCATATTTTCTTGGCATCGGCACGTTCTTATACGGCGTGGATTCGGACATGAAGCTTTCCGGCAATAATATTCAGGAGGAGCATATTCGCCGCTTTGGAGAAGTCGCCAACCTCATGCTCGACGCCGGCATGATTCTGATTGTGACAGCCAGAAACATGACGCAGGCAGACATGGATATAATGAAAACAGTCATAGACGGAGAAATCATCGTGATTTGGGTCGGGACGGGTCACATTACCGATATCCAAGCCGACCTGCGCTTTCCGGACGCATACGTACCCGAGAACATTGAGCGGATGACAGAGCGTCTTCTGGATCGAGGAGTCTTGCTCCGTAACGGAGGAGAGATGCGGTGAAAATTCGAGCGGTCTTGATTACCGTGATTATTGGCTTGCTGATGTCGGGCTGCTCAAAGTCCGGCAGAGATCAGGTTATTCGCATCGCAAATTTCCCGAACGTCACGCACGCGCAGGCACTCGTTATGAGAGCCCGGTCGACACTTGAGAACGAGATGGGTGAAGGTGTTGATGTAGAATGGAGCACATTTAATGCTGGCCCGTCTGTAATCGAAGCGATGTTTGCCGGTCAGATTGATCTTGCATACATCGGACCGGTTCCGGCTCTCAATGCGTTCGAAAAATCAAGAGGTGACGTTCTCGTAATTGCCGGGTCGGCTACCGGAGGTGCGGCATTGCTCGTCACCAGGAATTCGGGAATATCAGACGTTGGGGATCTCGACGGAAAAAACGTTGCGATTCCGCAACTGGGAAACACCCAGCATTTGTATTTGCTTGCGCTGCTTAAGGAAAATAATCTCAGCCCTGTGAGCGAAGGCGGGAGTGTAAATGTGATTGCGGTTTCAAACCCCGACGTGCCCGGACTGATGGATCGTGGAGAGTTGGATGCAGCGCTGGTCCCCGAACCGTGGGCGAGTCTTTTGGAATTAAATCACGGGGCGCTTCCGATTAAGCAAGATGGGAAAGATGACGCAACCACCGTTGTTCTTGTTCGAAAAGAC
>CAYGIB010000251.1:0-3323 GCA_964349735.1 uncultured Oscillospiraceae bacterium
GTCTGATAGAATCTCCGGATAATCTCTCTGCGAGACGCACTACAGCATACCGCATCGTCCGTTATGCACATCCCGGCCATGTTGACACCCATATCTGTCGGACTCTTATAGGGCGACTCCCCGAAAATCCGCTCAAAAATCGCATGGACGACCGGGTAGATCTCAACATCGCGGTTATAGTTGACGGTCGTTTTGCCGTATGCCTCGAGGTGATAGGGATCAATCATGTTAATATCGTTTAAATCCGCGGTCGCCGCCTCGTACGCGATGTTGACCGGATGCTGAAGCGGCAGGCTCCAGATCGGAAAGGTCTCGAACTTCGCGTAGCCGGCGTTGATTCCGCGCCGGTGCTCATGGTAGAGCTGCGAGAGGCATGTGGCCATCTTACCCGACCCGGGACCCGGCGCGGTGACGACGACCAGGGAGCGGGTCGTATGAATGTACTCGTTCTTCCCGTAGCCCTCCTCGCTCACGATGGTCGCGGTATTCAAAGGATATCCGGGAATCGGATAATGGCGGTAGACCTGAACGCCCAGACTCTCCAGCCTCTTTTCAAACTGCTTGGCCGACGGCTGTGCCGTGTAATGGGTAATGACGACGCTTCCGACATAGAGGCCGATGCCGGTAAAGGCATCAATTAAGCGTAAAATATCCTGATCATACGTAATGCCCAAATCCCCGCGGCGTTTGTTTTTCTCAATCGCGTCCGCGCTGATGACAAGGACAATCTCGGCCTCATCTTTCAGTTCCAGAAGCATCTTGACCTTACTGTCCGGTTCAAAACCCGGAAGTACACGGGAGGCATGATAATCGTCGAAAAGCTTTCCTCCGAACTCCAGGTAGAGTTTTCCGCCGAAGCAGTTGATTCGGTCCCGGATATTCTGCGACTGCAACCGCAAATATTTCTCGTTATCAAACCCAATTAGACACATATTCCGCTTGCCCCTCCGCGTTCTACAAAAATAAACGGACGTCTCATAAATAGAACGAGACGCCCGTCGGCCTTCGATGGCTCTTTACGATTATAGCACTCGTTAAATGATGGGTTCAAGGGAAAACTCATTCTTTTCAAGCATTTCTTTCGCGAAATAAACGAATTGGAACATTTGTTTGCTTTTGTCGCAAAAATTATTGTCTCCGGCCCCTCGCAGTCGTATAATACGCTTCATAACATAGAATTGAGGATAAAGACATGTTTCTTTACAACAAGGACAAATCGTTTTTCCCACGACTGCTTGCGGTTGCAGCTCCCATTCTGATTCAGAATATTCTGACCGCGTCGATGGGCTTCGTCGATGTTTTCATGATTGGAAAGCTCGGTGGAAAGGCTCTTGCCGGAGTTGCAAGTGCCAACGATTTTTTCTTCGTATATATCATGCTGATTTTTGGTCTCGCGAGCGGGTCCGCGATTTTCACCGCGCAATACTGGGGCAAAAGAGATATTAAAAGTATTCGTTCCGTTATGGGTATCGGCTTAAGCCTGACGCTCGGTATTGCCGTGCTTTTTGCGCTCTTTGCGTTTCTTTTTCCGAGCCTGTCCATTCAAATTTTCTCGAATGACTCCCTGGTCATCGATTCGGGCAGCAGATATCTGCAAATGATCGCGGTGACCTTTCTGATGACGGCGCTCAGCATCAACTATGCTATCGTCTTACGGAGCACGGAAAATGTCATTTATCCGATGCTCGCGAGCTTCTCCGCTGTAATCATCAATACCATTTTGAACTACATCCTAATATTCGGAAAACTCGGTGCGCCGGAGATGGGCGTTGTCGGCGCCGCAATCGCAACGGTTATTTCCCGGAGTATCGAGTTGTCCATTATTCTTTTTATCACGTATGCCCGGAAGCTCCCGGCGGCGATACGCCTGTCCGACCTGTTCTCGTATACCCGCGACTCACTCAACAGATACTTGAAACGTGTCGTTCCGGTCGTGTTGCAAAGTGTCGGCTGGTCGGCCGGTTTCAGCATGTTTTCCGTCATATACGGACACCTGGACACGATGTATCTTTCGTCGTTCAAGGTTGCGGGATCGATTGAGCGGCTGTGCCTGCTCTTCTTCACCGGACTGGGCAGTGCCTGCTCCATTATGGTCGGCAACCGAATCGGTGCCGGCGAAGAGGAACACGCCCGCGGTTATGCACGGAATTTTCTGACGATTAATTTTATGCTGTCCATCGTCGTTTCGTTCGTTCTGCTTTTTTTGCGCGGGCCGCTTTCTTCCCTCTATGACAATCTGGATTCTATGGAGCGGTATTACGTGGCCGCGATACTGCTGGTTATGGCCTGTGTCATGTGGGCAAAATCAACCAATATCATGTTCCATATCGGCATTTTCAAGGCAGGCGGAGACACGATGTTCAGTGCGATTGTCGACGTCGGCGGAGTCTGGTTAATCGGCGTGCCGATTGCTTTAATCGCCGGCTTTGTTTTCCACTTGCCCGTACACCTCATCGCCGCCTGTGTGACTGTGGAAGAAATTACAAAAATGATTGTCGGCTACGTGCGATACCGTTCCGGACGATGGATGCATAACCTGGTGGCGCGACCTGCGTCGAAGGAGGAAACCGTATGAGGAGGCAGACCAGCACATACGAGAGAGTCATGTTTTACTACAGTAACCTAGGTCCGATGTACTTTGCTTTTCGCTTGAGAATCAAAGGGCCGCTGACCGGAGAACGTCTGACGGAAGCGCTCCGAAAGACGCGCATCGAATTCCCTTTAAGCGCGGTCCGCGTCGAGAAACTCTCCGACCACCGGCAATTCATTACAACCGAGAATGTGCCCGAATATCCGATTCTAGTGAAGGAAAACTTTACGGGCAGCGTAGAGGACGAATATATTTCGCTGCTTCGCAAGCCCTTTGATAACGGGGTCGGTCCGATGGTTCGATTCGCTCTTCTCCGAAACGGCGACGAGAACCACCTTCTGACCGTCTTTCAACACTCGGTCGTCGACGGGGTCGGGGCGGTCGTCTTTCTCGAGCGGCTGATGGAGCACCTGGGAAACCCGGAACTCGAGACCGTCTCTCCCGAAGGAGACGCCTGGGCACCGATGCTGCATATGATTGTCTCGCCGGAAAGCATGGAAATTATAGAGAGCTTCGATCCGCCGGATTATAAGGATAATAAAGATTACACGAAGTATACACCGCGGGAGACCGCGCCGGAGCCCTTCCCGATTCTCCCTTTCAAAGTGCACTCGCACGCCTTTTCGAGAAACGAAACCGAAGCAATTGTTCAGGTCGCGAGGGAAAGTAAGACAACCGTGCACGCCTTTGTCGGCGCCATGATCCTTCAGAGCTTTGCCGAGGAGTTCGGGCC
>CAYGIB010000252.1:0-3316 GCA_964349735.1 uncultured Oscillospiraceae bacterium
TTCTTCCCACACCGCGTAGAAAGTCAGGCTCGCTGAAACTTCGTAAGTTCTACTCGGGTGCAATGTGTTACTGGAGAAGTTCGGGTCCGGATCCTGTGCATTCGCTTCAAATGCCCAACCTAGAAAAATATTGCCGGGCATGGAGGCTGTCATGTCCATTGTTATCGAGGTGTTTCTTTCGACCGTACAACGGTATGATTTACTGGAAGCCCCGTCATTAACAACTCCTCCGTTCGCGTCGAAAACGACTGTACAGAGGTCTAGCTCCTTCCAAACCGCGTACAGATCCAGATTCTGACTGATCGGAATCCTCGTGTAAGGACTTGGAGAATACGAGATCGTCGTCGCTAACGCTTCCGTCGCAAAGCCTTGGAATGTATATCCGGTCCGATAGGCTGTAGTGTTCAATATGAACGAATCGTACTGATTGATCTGGTATTTGGCGATCTCCGCGTTGTTTGCGGCAAGCGTACCGCCGTTGCCCCAGAGCGTCACAGTGCACTTAATACTCTCCCATCTCGCGTAAACGGTCCGGTTTGCGGCTCCCATCGTGGTCGAGTACAACACCTTCGTTCCGCCGGTGGGCTCGGTGTACCACCCCAGGAAGGTATATCCGGACCACGTCGGAGTCGGAAGCGTTTCCAATTGAGCGTTGGATGCCACTTGCCTACTGCTTTCGGAGCAACTCCCTCCGTTTGCGTTAAAGGTCAGGGTATAGTTATTCGCTTTCCAGATCGCGTACAGATTCAGATTCTGACTGATCAAAATCCTCGTGTAAGGACTCGGAGAATACGAGATCGTCGTCGCTAACGCTTCCGTCGCAAATCCCTGGAAGGTATATCCGGTCCGATGGGCCGTGGTGTTCAATATGAACGCATCGTTCTGATCGACCTGGTAGTTGGCGATCTCTGCGTTGTTTGCGTCAAGTGTTCCGCCGTTCCCCCAGAGCGTCACGGTACATACATTTCTTTGCCACACCGCGTACAGAGTCGACGATGACAGCGTGGAATACGTGCCGCCCGGGTAATAAGTGGCGCTCGTAGCGGTCGAAGAAGCGGACCACCCCAAAAAAGTATATCCCGATCTTGTCGGAACAATACTACTGATCGTGATGCTGGAGCTATATAGTTTATACTGCGTTCCCGGGCCGCCGGTTCCCAGATTATTGTTGAACGTAACAAGAAAGCGTCCCGCAGATTGCTTTATGGTGTAGTAAGTGATCTTACCGTTGTCATTAAACGTGACGGTCCCGGTCCGATAATCACCGGTATTCGGTTGAATGATTATTTTATATACATATCTGGATGTTTGCGTTGTAGATATCCACGATTGATTATCCGAGCATGAATGACCTGTCGAGTTAAATGTCTCAAAAGAAAACGATCCTCCCGAGTATGAAAATGTTTTTGTTACATACGTTGCCGCCAAAACGTTCGCCAGCGGAATCATCAAAGCCAAAATTAGAATCAGACCCAGCGCGGCCATAACTGCCGACGTTCTCTTAATCGTAACAACACGCTGCATGGCGATAACCCTCCACAATGATTACAGATTGACGTATTGCCCAAATTCTAGCACCTGCGCATAGGCTTGTCAACATTATTTGGAATATAAAATACTTTCTGTGGATTACATGCGCAATCTCCGGTCCAGGAGCGAAAATTGCTTCTTTGAACGGCGAATAATGCCGGTGCTCATTTTCGATTTACAGCTTGCTTTTCCGATTTCTTTTCTGTTGTTCCAATCGCCGAACGCCATTTACGCGCTGTCTTAAGAATTCAAATCTGTAATCACCCCATTAGTGCTAGAATAATATTCGAAAACATATATATTCCGCTCCCGTCCGCTTCAGCCGGATCGCGCTTCGATTGAGGTACACATCATGACAAAAGCCGCATGTTTCAGCGTCGCCGCGATGGATTTTTTCCCGCAGCAGAACGAGCGTTTTGCCGGCGGAAATTCCCTGAATCAGGCGATTCGTTTTCGAGCGCTCGGATGGGACAGCGCCTTTGTCGGCGCGATCGGAACGGACGCTGCGGGGGACCGGATCGAGAACCTTCTGATCCGGAGCGGAGTAGATGTCCGCCATCTGTATCGGGTTCCGGGGCAGACCGCCTCGAACCGGATCATCAACGATAAGAAGGGCGAACGCTTCGGCGTGGAAGGTGCGTGGGAGGACGGCGTGTACGCCGATTTTCGATTATCGGAGCGGGACTGGGCATATATTGAGAATATCCCGGTCTGGTCGACACACGCGAACGGAATCAACTACCCCGAGGCGATTAAGAGAAAGAAAGCCGGAAATTTCCTCGCCGTGGACTTTCTTCATTTTGACACGTACGAGCTTCTCGAGCAGGGCATCGAAGCCGTCGACGTCGCGTATTTCGGGGGCGTCCGCGGACAGCTTCCGGACCTGATTTCGTATTCGCGTCGCTTTAGCGGAATCCTGGTCTTGACGCTGGGCGCAGAGGGCAGTATCGCCGTTCAGGACGGAAAAATCGATGTCCAGCCCGCTCTGCCTCTCGAAAAGGTCGTCGACACGACCGGCTGCGGGGATGCCTTTCAAGCCGGCTTCACCGTCGAGTATGTCGCGACGGGGGACATTCGCCGCGCCCTGCAAAAAGGCGCTGAATCGGGCCACGTCGCCGCAATGGATTATGGCGGGGTGCCTTGGGGAGAGGGTGCTGAATAAGGATGAGACTTATCGGAGAAAGAATCCTTACTTCGTCCTGACTACTGGTGTCTCCAATACACGCTTTCGATTTGAAACTCGCTATTTTCTAAATCCCGGATTACATCCTGAGACATCCGGTCGTTCGATTCTTTGTTCTGGAACCGTACCTCGGCCGTGATCGCCACTGTGCCGTGCGCGTAGTCCTTTTCGATATCGTAGTGGAGGACCAGAATCCCTTGTTTCCGGATGATTTCGACGAGCTTCTGAACATCTGTGTCCTTGTGCGCCGTGATTTTGATGATGCGGTAATTATCCTTCGAGTAGAGTCTTTCCACCTTGTTGAGGACCGTCAGCACGAAAATCGCGATTCCGGTCGCCAGAATCGCCATCTCGTAGAAGCCCGCGCCGCAGCTCATTCCGATTGCGGAGGTCGTCCACAGGCAGGCGGCCGTCGTCAGGCCCTGAACCGAGAATTTGTATTTGATGATCGCGCCGGCACCGAGAAAACCGATTCCGGTGATGATTTGCGCCGCGATTCGGGTCGGGTCCGCGTCGAGCACCCCCGATGCCGCATATCGCTCCGCGATCCCTATTGACAGGAGCATAAAGACCGACGATCCGACGGACACCAGGATATTGGTG
>CAYGIB010000253.1:0-3286 GCA_964349735.1 uncultured Oscillospiraceae bacterium
CCTTTCCCATTAATTCTTCCATTCATCAGCGTCTGCCTGACATAATCAAACGCCTGCTTCTGGTCAATTTTATCCGTCAGGTGAAATTGATAAATGTCTTTTTCCTTGATGCCGTCCTTGTCCTGCACGAGACCCATGACGATACAGTTCAGAAACGGTGACTTTCCGAAAAGCTGCGTACCGATGGCAAGAAGCGAATAGAACCACCCGCGCGTCTGGTCGAGTGCCTCCGAGATGAATTCGCAGGGGAAATGCTTTTCGAAAAATTCCTTGTTCTCAAAAGGATAATGATACTGGGCAAACGGCATTGCGCCGGAGTCAAACCAGCAGTCGATGACCTCGGAAACGCGCGTCATCATTGATCCGCACTTCTCGCAGCGGATATGGACGCGGTCGACGTAGGGCTTATGGAGCTCGATGTCGTCCGGGCAATCCGGAGACATGGCCTTGAGTTCTTCAATCGAACCAACGCAATGGCGGTGGCCGCACTCGCATTCCCACACCGGCAGCGGCGTGCCCCAATAACGCTCGCGGGAGATTCCCCAGTCGACGACGTTTTCCAGGAAATTGCCCATTCTTCCGTCGCGGATGCTCTCGGGATACCAGGAGACCGACTGATTCGAGGCAATCAGGGCGTCCTTCACCTGCGTCATCGCGATAAACCAGGAAGTTCTCGCGTAGTAAATCAAAGGTGTGTCACAGCGCCAGCAGAACGGATAGTCGTGCTCATAAGGCATCTTTCTGAGCATCTTGCCCTCGGCGTTCAGTCTCTTTATCAGCAGGGGATCCGCATCCTTAACGAACATCCCGGCGAATTCTTCGGTGTCCTCAGGCAGCGTGCCGTCTTCGAGAACGAGCTGGACAAACGGTAAATCATAGGCCAATCCGACCCGCGCGTCATCCTCACCGAAAGCCGGTGCGATATGGACGATGCCGGTGCCGTCGTTCATCGTGACGAAGTCGTCTGACGTCACTCGAAAAGCGCTTTTGCCGGACGCGGCGACTGTCTTGTTTGCATAGGGGAAGAGCGGCTCGTATTTCATTCCGACGAGATCTTTCCCGACCATCCTCTTCTCGACGGTATAGTCCTCGAAAAGAACCGGGACGAGCACGCCGGCCATATAATAACGAACCGTCTTTTCCGTGCCATCCGTATCCGTCGGTACCGAAATTAATACATATTCCTCTTCCGGGTTCACGCAAAGGCCGACGTTCGAAGGAAGCGTCCAAGGCGTTGTCGTCCATGACGCAAAATACGTGTCCGGCTCACTTGCGACCGCAAAACGAACAAAGACAGAAGTTTCGTTCACCAATCGATATCCCTGAGCAACCTCATGACTCGACAGAGACGTTCCGCAGCGCGGGCAATACGGTACAATCTTATGCCCTTTGTAGAGCATCTCTTTGTCCCACATCGTCTTTAAGGCCCACCACTCGGACTCGATATAGCTGTTCTCATAGGTAACGTACGGGTGCTCCATGTCCGCCCAGAAACCGACGCGGTCCGACATCTGCTCCCATTCGTCCAAGTATTTCCAAACCGATTCCTTGCACTTCTTTATAAACGGCTCGACTCCGTATTTCTCGATCTCCGGCTTCCCGTTGATGCCGAGCAGCTTTTCAACCTCAAGCTCAACCGGAAGTCCATGGGTATCCCATCCGGCCTTGAATTCGACGCGAGCGCCTTTCATACCGTGAAAGCGCGGGATGACATCCTTGATTACGCGTGTTTTGATATGCCCGAAGTGCGGCTTTCCGTTGGCTGTCGGCGGACCGTCGTACAGCGTGAACGTGCGGGACGCATCCTTCTCCTTCCGGATCGAACGGTTGCGGATATCGTTATCCTTCCAGAACCCGAGAATCTCCTTCTCGCGTTCCCCGAAATTCATATCTGTGGACACTTTTTTGTACATGGTTGCTCCTTGGTTTGGCGTTCAGCCGGTTTATAACGGTGATTCGGATCGAAAAAGCGATAATCCGGCTATTTATTATAGAGATTCAACCAGAGTGCTGTCAACCGAATTGCAGGCATACAAAAAAGAGATTATTGCGATGTATACATACCTTGTTTGCTTCTTACTTCGGGTTTACCGGAGCCGATCCGACTCCGCTTCTACCCCCTGATCTCGACAATATAGGCTGATTCCAAATCGGCGGTATGAATGGCGACCACTCCGGGGTAAATCGCGGCGGATTCGGCGAAAGGATCGGGAAATCCGTTTCTGTCCGAGCCCATGTGAAGTCGAATCATCGCATATTCCTCATCCGTCAGCCGAATGTGGCTTTGAATATAATAGCAGGACTTTTCTCCGTGACCGACCGGGAATTCGTCCCGAACCGACCAGACCTCCTTCTCAACCCAGTTTGCGACTTCCTTGCCGTACGGACTGATCTTGGTGCCTTCCTTGACATTCTTGGTCTCGCGCACATAAAAGTTGACCTTGCACAGGTCATGAAGCAGCGATGTGATAATAACGGTATCCGGCTTGAGGCTTAGAAGCCCGGAATCGACCTTTCCGCACAGTAGCTTGTAAACATTTAGGCTGTGTGCCGCAAGTCCTCCCTCGCAAGCGAGGTGGTATTTGGTAGAGGCCGGTGCCGAATAAAAATCCGTCTTGCTTTCGATCCACTCAACCAGCCGCTCCATACCGGGGCGTCGGGTCGACAGGAGAAGCTCCTTGATTTTCTCTTTATTCTCCCGGATCTCATCCGCGGAAATCGTCTGGTTCTCGTCCATTTTCTCTGCCTTTCTCGAAAAGAAGCCACGGCATCTGCCCGGGCGTCGGAATACTGAACTCCATTCTCTCATTTCTTATCGGATGCCGCAACGTTACAGAGTAAGATTCGAGGCAAATATCGCCGCGAAAACCGCTCGTGTCCCCGTGCTTTCCGTCGCCGAGAATCGGGTTTCCGGCGTCCGACAGTTGTGCCCGGATCTGGTGCGACCGCCCGGTAATGAGGTGAATGTCCAATAACGTAATCCGAGTATTACTGCCCGCATCCCGAAAGACCGAGTGTCCGATCGTTTCGTACAGAAGAACGGAATCCTTCGCATCTTCCGGCGCACTTTCCGGGTCGAAAACCTCCGCGGTGTTACTTTTCGGGTCTTTGAGAATTGCGGAGTGCAGTTTTCCGCTTGCAGGAGCGATAGAACCGCATACGATGGCCCGGTATTTCTTTTCGACCGACCGGTCCCGGATTTGAGCGCTGATTCGCGATGCGCACTTACTGGTTCTGGCGAATACCATCACGCCCCGAACCGGACGGTCCAATCGGTGCAAAAGAC
>CAYGIB010000254.1:0-3278 GCA_964349735.1 uncultured Oscillospiraceae bacterium
GTTTTCTTACATGGAAGCGGAAGGTGTCGATCGGGTATTCGGTGATCGCGGCATCGTCGGAAAATCCGTCCGTCGGACGTACAAGTATGATGAGGCGCGCCTCCGGGAAATCCTTTCTCCGCTCGGTCGGCTCGATGATGTCATGAAAATCGATGGTGTCGCGCTCAAGAAAGTCGCCGGGGAAATCCCGCTCGCTGCCCGGAAAGAAATCGAAGACGCACGAGTGCTCGACAAGGAGTCCGTGTCGCTTTCGGTGAAAAAGGGGTCTTTTATGGACGAGGATGCATCCGTCAATGCTTGAAAAGTGCTGTATAAAAAAGCGGGCACTCGTTGGTGCCCGCGATTGGTCGCCATCTATGATCAAATAAGGAATGCCTGTCCGGTGAATTCTTCTTCGAGTCGAGGGTCTTCCCAGAGAAAGTCCTCTTTGATTCCAATTTTCCCGAGAAGTGCCCTGAGCCGATTGCGGAGAGCAGCTTCTCCGAGTTCGGTTGTGAACACCGTGATGCCATGGAGAAAAGATAGACATTGTTCGAAATCGCCCACAGCATCAAGCGCTGCGATAATCGCTTCATCCGAAACATAGGAACGCTCTTCTCTGCCTACTTTCGGATGGATGAATACGAGGACGGCATACTCCCCGGAGCAAGCTTGTCTTTGGGCGTTCCCATCATCGTCGGTGATAAGCACTGTACGACGTTTCGTCTTCCCTGCGGTGTTCATATCGAAATCCCCTTCCTCACTGTTCAAGAACGATCCTGCTTTCAGAATACCATTGATTATTTTTTTTCGAAACACTGAGTTATTTTTCAAAAAGAAAAGACCGCCGGACGCAGGATCGCGTATCGGCGGTTGGCATTTGCACTGGCTTGCTAGTTCCTCTTGTTTGCAAACCGTTTCGATCTCGATGACTGCCTTTTCTTCCCTGGGCGGCCATTCTTCGCAGCGGGAACCCCCGCGTGTTTTTTCGTGCATCCGGATTTTTTCGAAGCTCGCCGTTTTTCTTCGGGTTGCCTTCCGCGGTTCATGACGGCTCGGATCTTCACCTCCTCCGGCGAAAGCTGAGGCTGCTTCGCCGAATGATGGACATGAACAGTCGGTATGGGCACTATTCTTGGCAGAGTATTGAAGATTCTCCTCGAAAGAAATGGCTTAGGATTGTCTGGCGTGCCATACGTTCCGGCTCTCTCGAGACACACATCGCAGGCCCATTTTCCCCTGAGAAACCCGACGCCCGGATTTGTGGCACATAGTGCACACAGTTTTTCGTCTGCGGAGCTCATGTCATTCCCCTTATAGGGTTTGTGAAGGAATATATCAGCTTTATCAGGAAATGACGTTCGTGACAAGACCGGAGCTTGCCAGAAGTCAATTTTCATGGCAGAATAGGATTTCGTAAATAGTGACGGCATTGAGAACGAATCTATGGAAAACCGACCGGAACGCGAGCTGATTCCCTACCCCGTCCGCATCAACCGCTATCTTGCGCTCCGAGGCATCGCCACACGGCGCGCCGCGGAGAAGTTCATCGAAGAAGGAAAGGTGCTTATAAACGGGAAGAAGGCGGCTCTGACAGATCGCGTGAACGAACATGACACCGTTTCTGTGAAATCGCTGCCAAAACGACATTTCCGATATTTCGCCTATCATAAGCCGCGCGGCATCCTCACACATTCTCCGCAGTCAAAGGCAGAGCAAGCGATCGCCGATGTCGTCCACCTTCGGGGCGTATTCCCCGTCGGGCGGCTCGACAAGGATTCGAGCGGGCTCCTTATCCTGACCGATGATGGTCGTGTGACAGAGCGCCTCCTCTCCTCGCGTTTCAATCACGAGAAAGAATACGTTGTGACGATACAAGAGCGGACGCGCCCGGACATGCTCGCAAAGCTCGCCGCTGGGCCGATGCTCGAAGACGGGCCAAGCAAACCCTGCGTCGCGACCGCACGTGGCTCGCATATGATTTCCGTTGTCCTGACAGAGGGGCGGAAGCATCAGGTACGACGCATGCTCTCCGCTGTCGGTGGCACAGTAACAAAACTCCAGCGCATCCGCGTGATGAACATCCTGCTCGGCGATATCCCATCCGGAGAATATCGCGCGATAGAAGGAGCCGAGCGGGAAGCATTTCTCTTCACCCTTGGTCTCAGATAACGGGTATTGAACCCCAGGGCAAACCCTGGACCCAAAAAACGAACTGATGTTCGTTTCTTTCCGCGGCAAGCCGCGGGGTATTATACCCGATTTTACCGGCACTGCGCTCGGAAATAAGAGCAAGGCCCTCATTTCTCTCACTTCGTTTGGTAATAAAACACATAACATTTCAGCATATGGCAAAAGATTCCGTCGTCCTCCGGTTCGACAATGTGTCGTTCGAATATACCCATGATAAGCCGATTCTCGATGAGGTCAGTTTCTCGATGCGTACCGGATCGAAATTCACGCTCATGGGGCAGAACGGCGCGGGAAAAAGCTCGCTCTTCAAACTCATCATGAGAGAATCGAAACCGCAGTCGGGACGCATATCCATCGACTCCGGCGCAACCGTCGCTATCGGTCGGCAGGTTATTCCACGCGATGAATTGGAGCTGTCTATCCATGATTTTTTCGCTCGTTATTTCCATGGGAAAGAATGGGATCTTCCGAAACATATCGCCGACGTGCTTGATGCGGTGAATCTTCCCCTCCCTCCCCTCGACAAGCAGATCCGCGAATTCTCAGGCGGTCAACAGGCGCGCATCCTTCTCGCGTCCGCGCTTATCCAGGATCCGGATATCCTGCTTCTCGACGAGCCGACGAACAATCTCGATGCCGACGGTATAGCGCATCTCACATCGTTTCTCATGATGTACGACAAGACTGTACTCGTCATTTCGCACGATGCCGATTTCTTAAATGCCTTCACCGAAGGTGTCCTCTACCTCGATGTTCATACGCATAAGCTCGAACAGTATGCCGGCGACTACTACGACGTGGTCGGGGAAATCGCGCGACGAATCGAGAAGGCCGAAAGCGAAAACGTCCGCCTCGAACGGACCATCCGCGACAAGAAAGATCAAGCAAACGTCTTTGCGAATAAGGGTGGCAAGCTCCGCGCCGTAGCGAAGCGCATGCGCGATCTCGCCTCGGAGCTTGAGGAGAACAAAGTGGACGTCCGCCGCGAGGATAAAACGCTTCCGGCGTTCACCATCCCCTGTCCGGAAACCGTTGGTCCGATTGTTACCATCAAAGCTGTTTCAGTCATGGGACATTTCGGCCCGAGTATCATACCGGTACATATC
>CAYGIB010000255.1:0-3269 GCA_964349735.1 uncultured Oscillospiraceae bacterium
TGCTGCTCACTCCGTTCCATCTTAGCAAATTGTCTATTATTTTAGCATGGTCCCCTCAGATAGTTGATTCTGATAATTTAAATCCGCCTCGGTTCTTTTTTGTGTGGCTAATTCAACTATACTGCTCATCACATCAGTTGGAACAGTTTCTAAACTTAATGCCGACAATATATCTGCCCAGTTTGAATATCTTTTTTGCGTTGATTTCTCAGTCATTCTCAGAATAAGGGATACAAGATGAGGTGCTAATTGGGGATTGATTTTCATGGGATTCCTCGGTGTTTGCAATAAATGAACTTCACGAAAATCAAGAGGATCCATAGAATCCTTCAGCTCATATGGATACTGCAATGTTGCTAATTCATAAAAAACTATACCCATGGAATAGATATCCATTTGAATCGTATTTTGTTCATTATTCCAAGCTTCAGGAGCAATGTATCTAAGGGTGCCATAACCTTTAAATGTTAGTGTTCTCGTATCTTCACCAGATATTTTCGATAGCCCAAAATCAGTAATTTTCAGATCGTTATCGCAAACTAATATGTTGTCTGGCTTTATATCTCTGTGTACTAGGCTACTATTTATAGTTTGCATTCCAGAAGCTAACTGATTAAACAGATGAACAAGTTCTTCACCATTGAAAAAATCACCAGATTTTTTACGCTCACTGAGTATATTAGTGAGAGATCCTTTGGAAGCATACTCCATGATGATATAGGGAGGAAAAGCAGGATATTTTGTTCCATCGTGAGCGAATTCATACTTGATAACATTTGGGGAAGCAATATTTTCGGTCAAACGGATTTCGTTTTGAAAAGAACGTAATCTATCTTCGCTTTTAAAATCAGAGGATAGGGTCTTAACTGCGAAAATTACATTGTCAATTTCTCTACGAGCCTGATATACGTTGCCAAAACCACCACTGTTAATCAGCTTTTCTAATGTGTATGAATTGCCATTGCCGTCCAATAGAACAGATCCAATTGTAATTAACATATTTCCTCCCCATCAAAAATCATATTTGTACTTGGAACTTCAATTAACACAAGGTTTCTCACCCCACCACCAATTTATTCGTCTTCTTCAAATACTTCGCAGGAATTGCCCGGTCGAGCTTCCAGGTGACGTTCATCGGGCGTGATCCTTCGTGTTGGACATAACTTGCCGTGCCGAGGAATGTGTAGGGGGCGGCGCCGCCGTGGAGGTGGTCGGTTTTGAATTCGCGGACGAAGAGGGAAATGCGGGTGCCTTCTTGTTTGTGGTGGATGTAGCGCTTGCCGGTCGGCGAGGTGTCAGAGGTGGTGCTTTGGCTCTGCCAGTGGAAGAGTGTGTCGCTGATGGAGTAGTCGTTGTACATCGTGGTGGGGGAGTAGTCTTTTTCGCTTTTATTGAGGGTAATGAAGAAGATGTCGAGGTTCTTTTCGGGCAGATATTTGACGCCTTCGCGAACGGTGGAGGGTTTGTCGAAGTCGAGCGCGAGGAGGATTTGGTCGCGCGTGTAGGTGCAATGGAGGTCAAGGGGACAGTCGAAGCCGAGATCGCCGGGCTCGTCGATGAAGTCGATGCGGTTGTAGTTGTAGGTAAGTAGGGCGCGTAGCTCGGCGCAGAGGATGGGGTTTTCGCGCACACGGCGCAGGCCGTCGAGGGGTGTGGTGAAGCCGCAGTCTTCGGCGGATTTTTGATAGAGGGTGTATTGGAACATCTGGAGCATGCGCTGCTCGGCGTCACTTGTGGGTGTGATGTCTTCGCTTAAGCCGCGTAGGAGAAAGGCGATCAGGCGACGCGAGTCGATCGTTGCGAAGCGGGGGAAGGCCTTGGTCAGAACTTCTTCGAGGGGTTCTTCGAATTCGGGAATGACGTCGGCGCGAGCGCTGAGGCGCGAAAAGCTGGAGAATTTGTAGATCGCGCGCGGGTCGATGTGGTAGTGCTCGAGAAACTCGGAGAGGCGGAGCGGTTTTCCGGTGTCTTCTTCGAAGGTTGCGATGCGCGATATGAGTCCGGCGGTATTGCCGTAGGAGGCGCGGATGTTTTCGAGAATGTAGGCGGCGGCTTTCTTTTCGAGCTGGATATAGCAACCCTTCGGGGCGGAGATGAATCCGTTCTTAATCTCGCGCGTGACGCTGTGATTGGTATTGGAGAGAAGCGCGGCAAATTTGTCCTCGAAGTTGTATCGCTTATTGGCCTGGCCGATAAAATCGAGAACGGTGAGGCATTCTTTGTCTTCCGCGAGGCGCAGGCCGCGGCCGAGCTGTTGGAGGAAGATCGTTAGCGATTCCGTGGGACGCAGGAAGAGGACGGTGTTAACCTCGGGGATGTCGACGCCTTCATTATAAATATCGACGACGAAGATGAAGCGGACCTCGCCGGAGACCAGGCGCTGCTTGGCTGTGCGCCGCTCGTCGTCCGGCGTTTCGCCGGTCAGGCACAAGGACGGGATGCCGTGCGCTTGGAAAAAATCGCACATGAAATTTGCGTGTTCGACGGATACGCAGAAGCCGAGCCCCTTCACTTCGTCGATGTCGGTGATGTACTTGAAAAGCGAGGTCACAATCTGATCCGCCCGTCGCTGTGCGACGATACCGCTGAGGGCATAAATTCGAGTCAGTTCGCTCCGATCGTAGCCGCCGACGCTCCATTTGAGATCGTCGAGATCGATGGTGTCGGTTACACCGAAGTATTGGAATGGGCAGAGGAGCTTGCGCTCAATGGCCTCCGGAAGGCGAATCTCCGCCGCGATCCGGTCGCCAAAATACGACACGACACTCTTACCGTCCATTCGCTCTGGCGTCGCGGTCAGGCCGAGAAGGATGCGCGGTTGATAATATTCAAGCAGTTGCTGATAAGAGGGTGCCGCCGCGTGGTGAAACTCGTCGACGACAATGTAGTCGTAGAAGTCGGCGGTTGTTTTTCGAGAAAAATCCTGCGAGCGGAAGGTCTGGATGGAGAGGAACAGGTGATCGATGGAATCCGGCCGATATCCTCCGACGAACATCTCGCCGAAATTCGGATCCTTGAGAACCGCGCGGAATGTGTACAGGCTTTGCTTCAGAATCTCCTCGCGATGTGCGACGAAAAGGAGTCGACATGGCTTGCCGGGATTCTGCTTGCGGAAGCGCTTATAATCGAGCGCCGAGATGACGGTCTTGCCCGTCCCGGTTGCGGCGACGATCAAGTTGCGAAAATAGCCACGGACCTCGCGCTCGGCTTCGAGGCGATCCAGTATTTCCTGCTGAAACGCGTAGGGTGCAATGTCGAGTGTGAAGGAA
>CAYGIB010000256.1:0-3267 GCA_964349735.1 uncultured Oscillospiraceae bacterium
CTATTATATATCAATTGCTAATACGATTCGCGTGTTTTCACGTAGCGAAGAAATCTGGTCTGACATCCCGAAAATGGCCCGAAGAATTCTCATGTTCAAGTTTTACGTAAAAAACACTGAAATGATCGACAGTCAATCAGAACACGAAAAGAAAACTCCAGTCCGGCAAGCTTTCCGCAATATTCCGGACGGAAGGAATCAGCAGACCGATGCAAAAAGAAGCGACATTAACCGCAAAAACCTTCAAAAAAAGTGTTCTGCCGCCATTGTGCAGGTAAGCCTCGTAAATGAGATATTCAATAATGACCACAGCCGCTTCCAAAACCGCGACAGAAGCCCAATAGACCCCGTTAAGCATGGAAGAACCTGAAAATAAGTACACTTCAATCAACAACAAAGCATTGATACCGACGTTCGTCATAATGTTCGCGAAAACGGCCAAACAAAGAAAGCCTCTGTCACGAAGACCGAAAGCCATAAGTAACGGTATTTCGATAATGACTGTAAGCAGTAATGCCTTAAGCACAAAATAACTCTACTTCGGGTCGTTTTCGGCCGAATCTCGGCTCTCCGACGACTCTTCTTCTTGCGGCGGGGTGATCGGTTTAGCGCTTTCCGCAAGCCCGTGGGTTGCATTGCGCTTACGTGCGTTGTTACGCAAGATCAGGGCAAAGACAACAACGACTGCAATCAGTACAACTGCCAAAATCGGAAAAAGGAGAATCGGAACAAAATCGGCGATTACCTCGGTCGGTCCAACAATATCTAGAGCCGCTAGATTTATGAATTCAATCACAGCATCAATCCCCCTGTTTCTCATGTCTTCTGATTAATCTATATGCTAAGTATACACAGAAAAATGCAAGAACGGATACACATGCGAAAAGTGCCTGCATCGAGATTTCTCCTGTCACTTTCGTTCGACCAATCGCAACAGCGGCCGCCAGCGTTCCCGGATAGAGGGCCGCCGCAGTCAGTCCGAAAGCAAACGACGGGTACCCCTTGTTCGCCCGGTATAAGAGATAGACCGTTACAGGCATGGCGATGTTCAGAAAAAAGAGGCCTGCCAACCCGAGATCCATGCGTTCGGAGAAAAGCGATAAAAGAATCGTGGACAGTAAAAACGAAGCAATGAGGATCGGCAATGCCCCGATTCGGTCATGAATTACACCCCCGAGCATTTTGCCGGCGACTACGAATCCGACTGACGCAAATATCGCCAGGGTTCCTGCCTTCCACGGAAAAGACGGAAAGGCGCCGCCGAATGCTCGAAAAGCAACCGCTGCGCAAATTAGCAACGCTACGGCAATCCATTCAAAAGCCTTTATCTCAATCCTCTCCGGAATAGCAATGGGTGGGCGAACGCTATCGTGACCAGTATCCGCTGCCGTTACCGCTTTGTTCGCAATCAAACGCTTCGCAAGTTTAAAATTCATCACAAGGGACGTAATCGTGATTATCGCTAAGGCGGCCTTGAAAAACACGAATAATTGCGGAAAAGCAATTCCCAAGGCCAGGCCGATGGCACCGGGTCCGACAAAAAAACCAACCTTCGCTGCCTTCCCGCAGGACCCGTCAAGCGCATACCCGCCTCCGCCGATATGAAACAGGCTGTTTCCGACACCCACAAGAATCACGGAGATCGGAAGAATCGCGTGAAAACCGGCCCATCCAGCCACAATGACCGCACCGAGAATCGCGAAGCTAACATACATTGATCCCTGTCGGAAACGACCTTGAAAAATGCCTGTTAAACGAACGGATTGCTTCACTCGATCCGCAATAAACCCGAATACCGGTTGAGTGGAAAAAGCCAAACCGTTATAAATAAGAATCCAAATCGCAAGCTGCTCCGGCGTAATTCTCCCACGCGACGACATTACAGCCGCCGCGCAGACAGCATCTACCAATAGATGCATAACAGCAAGAATCCAGATCATTTACTATCCTTTTCCTCATTGTCTGAGATCGATTCAATTATACTTCTACAGGCACCCGGATAATTTCCGGATCAGTGAAAACGTCGGTTTCATCATGGCTCTCGGTTGAGAATTCGGAAATGATTGCACCCTGAGGCCCGCCCTGAAACCAGTGCAGTGTATTGGGCATCAAGGTATACTGTTCGCCGGGCTTCAATATGATCTCATGCCAGACGGTAAAATATTCCTCTCTTCCCTTCGGAGCCACGCCCTTGGGGGCTGCTGTCGGCTCTCCCTCCACGTAGAGGTACACCTCGCCGTAGCGGCACCGGAAGGTCTCTTCCTTGCCGGGGCTTCCGGGCATCGGCGGATGACGGTGCTCCGGACACGTCTGCTGCGGGAAAAGCACCAGCTCCTTGGCGCAGCATCGTTCGGTATTGACGTACACGACAATTTGAAGGCCGATAGAGCTCCAGCTATTCAAGCCGAACTCCGTAATTTCCAAGTTCTGCTTCTCCACGTCCGTTATCACGATTTGAGCTTCGTCGAACATCCGCCAGACACGACTCACAATTTCTTTCCGTTTATTGTCCATCATATTCAAAGACTCCTCTCATATAAAAAAGGAATGACTCGATTTTCATACTGTTAATGAAATGGTAACACAGCCTCCTATAGGTAGCAATGAATCCGGGATTTACGGTTTTCCGGCGACAATAACGAAGCGATGCTCTGTTCCTTCGATGAATCCGTCCTTTTCGAGGCGACTTTGCAAAGCACAAAGCTCAACAAAGTATTTTTCGACCGAAAAGCCCGGAAACTCCCATTCGATGATTTTGGCGAAGTACACAAGTGCGCCGACATCATTAAATCGAATCTTCGGGAAAGCCTCTTCGGCAAAGAGAATCTCAAGCCCCTCGCGTTTAAGACTTTCGACATTCTCGGCAAGATCGTACTCCGGGTATCGCGGTTGATAATCCGGGATAACCATAGGCGATAGATCCGTGTTGTTTCTGCCTCCGACCTGCTGGGTGATGAAATGTCCGCCGGACAGAAGAAGTCTCTTGATCTCGGATGCGCAATAGGACTCGTGACGATTGGTGATGACATCAAACGAAGCGTTTTCGAAGGGCAGATGAGAATCATCCGTAATGCCCTTCACGGTAATGCCGAGCGGTGCCAGCTTCTGTTGACAAAGCATAATATTCGGCGGATACGATTCGGTTACACAAGTCCGCTCATAGGGGTGATTAAACTGCAACAGCATCTCGCCCCCGCCCGTCCCCAAATCAAGCAAGCGGTGATGGGGCAAAAGATAAGAAAATACGATTTGTTTATAGTCCCAGGG
>CAYGIB010000257.1:0-3259 GCA_964349735.1 uncultured Oscillospiraceae bacterium
TGAATCGGTTTCTCGTTCGGAGAAAGGAGCATCATTTCCGAAAGACTCGAGAATCGGCGCGCATCGTCTGTTATCGGAAAGATTTTAAATTCTCCGTGAACTCCGTGCGCGCCGACAATTTTGCCGATAATCATTAAGTCCTTCATCCGACAATATCCACAATTACCCTTTTTCCTTCACGGAGATACTTGGCTTTCATAATCGTGCGGATCGCCTGAGCGCGTCTTCCGCCCTTGCCGATGATTTTTCCCATGTCCTCGGGTGAAACCGATAATTCAAGAATAATTGTATTCCCCCGTTCGGTTTGCTTGACGGAAACCTCTTCCGGTTTGGACACAAGCGTTTTGGCCATCGAAGTAAGCAATTCACTCATCAGAATTTGCATGTAGGCTGCTTGACCCCATGCTTACCTCCTCTCATATGCTCGAATTGCGATTTGGTGGTTATGAAATCGCACCGCTTCTCTTCAAAAGAGCGCGAACCGTGTCGGTTGGCTGCGCGCCGTTCTTAATCCATTTCTGTGCCGCCTCGTTGTCGATTTTGATTTCGGCCGGATCCATCAAGGGATTATATGTCCCGATTTCCTCGATGAAACGTCCATCTCTCGGAGAACGCGAATCCGCGACAACAACACGATAAAATGCTGCTTTCTTCGCTCCGATTCTCTTCAGTCTGATTTTAACTGCCATTTTCTTTTCCTCCTTGGCCTTTGGCCATACTGACTATATGTTCACGCATTTTCGGCGCAAATCAACGATTAGAAAGGAAATCCGCCTCGACGTTTGCCCTTGTTCATTTTCGAAAACTGTTTCATCATCTGAGAAGACTGCTCATACTGCTTTATCAATTGATTCACTTGCTGAACGGTTGTGCCTGAACCCGATGCAATTCTTTTTCTCCTGGTAGCATTAAGAACATTGGGAAATCTTCTTTCCTTTATGGTCATCGAACGAATAATCGCCATATTAACGTCAATGATTCGCTCGTCGACGTCCGCGTCCTTCACTTTCCCCGCGGCGCCGGGAATCATACCGATTACATCCTTGATGGAGCCCATTTTCTTGATTTGTTCGAACTGGGAGAGCATATCCTCAAGATTAAACGTATTCTTAAGAAGGCGGTCCATCGTCTTCTTCGCCTGATCCTCATCAAATTGAGTCTGAGCCTTCTCAATCAGAGAAAGCATGTCTCCCATCCCGAGAATACGGCTGGCCATACGGTCCGGATGGTAGTCTTCAATGTCTTCGATTTTTTCACCGACGCAAATCATTTTGATGGGCTTCCCGGTAATCTGACGAATAGACAGAGCCGCACCGCCTCTTGCATCTCCGTCGAGCTTGGTCATAATAAATCCATCCAGGCCGATGGCTTCCTCGAAAGCCTGCGCGACCGCAACCGATTCCTGACCGATCATCGCATCGACAACCAGAAGCTTCTCGTTCGGCTTCACACTTTTTTCGATTGCTTTGAGCTCGTCCATCATTTCTTTGTCGACCGTAGTTCTGCCGGCGGTGTCGATGATTAACGTATCGCATAGCATATACTTGGCTCGCTCGACAGCCTTAGTCGCAATTTTTACAGCTGATTTTTCTTCCGGCAGGATGAAAGAAGGAACGCCGACCTTCTGGGCCAGGACCTCTAATTGGAGCGCCGCCGCAGGGCGGTGAACGTCAACAGATGTCAGCATCGGCTTCTTCCCGCCGGATTTGAGCACGCGAGCGAGCTTGGCCGCCGTCGTTGTTTTTCCGGCGCCTTGGAGTCCATACAAAATGATGACGGTAAAGCCTGTGGGAGAAACCGCAATTTTATTCTGCTCGGAGCCTAGTAGATTAACCAGGGATTCGTGGACAATCTTTACAATCTGCTGACCGGGCGTCAGGCTGGCATAGATTCCTGACCCTTGCACTTCTCGGTCATGTCGACGATAAAGCTCTTGACGACCGAATAATTCACATCCGCCTCAAGAAGCGCCATGCGAATTTCCTTCATCATATCTTGAATGTCCTGCTCCGTTACGCGAGCCTTACCGCGCATTCTGGATACAATACTCTGAAGCTTCGAGGACAGACCGTCAAACATAAAAACCCCTCTATAATCGTTCGTTCAATTGATTTAATATTTTTCCGGCGTCATCCGCTCGTCCGGCGGAAAGAAGCACAATAGCTTCGTTTATCGATTGCTTATGTTCCGTAAAGCGCGATACCAGTCCCAATTTATCCTCGTATCGAACGAGTTGAGTGGCTCCGCGGCGAATGGAGTCATGAACGGCCTGCCTCGAAATTCCCTCATTATCGGCAATCTCCGACAACGTCATATCCTCCGAGTAGTATTGCTCCAAAAGTGATCGGCTCCTGTCGGTCAGGAGATTTCCGTAAAAATCGAGTAGCAACCCCGCTTCGACCGGATCCATAATCGCCTCCGTAATGAGCCGTGCGATTCAATATATCGAAAAATGAAATCCTTGTCAAGTATAAATGCTTGTCAGGTGTTTACCGTTGGATTGCAGTATTAGGGGCTGCGGGTTTGCTTTTGGATTGCAGTATTAAGGACCGCAGGGGTTAGCCTTGAGATGACTACTCACGGATTCGGCAGTAAAGAGTCTGTGAAAAGCTCCGGATCAAAATCGACAAGATCTTCGACGGACTCTCCGAGTCCGGCGAGAAGTATCGGTGCCTTTGCCTTGTAAGCAACCGCAATTGCGACTCCGCCCTTAGCGCTTCCGTCAAGCTTCGTAATGACGATGCCGTGGATATCAATAGCACCGGAGAAAACCTCTGCCTGAATAACGGCATTTTGACCGGTTGTCGCATCGATGACGAGCATCGCCTTGATGGATGCGGATGGCGCCTCGCGCACGATAACCTTGGAGATTTTTGATAACTCATCCATCAGATTCTGTTTGTTATGAAGCCTTCCGGCGGTATCGACAATCAGAACATCCGTACGTCTTGCAATGGCGGCATGAACGGCATCGTAGCAGACGGCTGCAGGATCGGAGCCGGTGGATTGGGATATCACCTGAGTTCCGGTACGGTCACCCCAGATTTGCAGCTGTTCAATCGCAGCGGCCCGGAAGGTATCCGCCGCTGCCAGCGTTACGCTCCTGCCTACTCCTTTAAACCGCAGCGCCAGTTTCCCGACAGTGGTGGTCTTGCCTACTCCGTTCACACCGACCACCAGCATCACCATTGGCCATTGCAGCGGCGGACGGGCGATATTCATTTCCTCCACCATGATCTGTTTCAGGATATCCCGTGCA
>CAYGIB010000258.1:0-3256 GCA_964349735.1 uncultured Oscillospiraceae bacterium
CTGGTTCGCGGAGAATACGGCAAGACGCCGGCTCCGATTTCCGAGGCGATTGTCAAGAAAATACTCGGAGACGAGTCGCAGATCACCTGCCGCCCGGCCGACAATATTGAGCCGGAGCTTGAGAACGTTCGCTCCCAGATGTCCGAATACATCGAGCAGGAAGAAGATGTCCTAACCTGGGCGATGTTCCCGCAGGTCGCTGAGAAATTTTTCAAGGAGCGACGTGCACGTCTCCATGGAATCGACGACAAGGTCGGAAGCTTCGATGGGGCCTATCAGCCCGTATAACGGAAAGACGGCTCAACAATAATCAACACGAAATGAAAGTTTTCGGAAGAAGACTTTCATTTCTGCTTTATATGGCAATAATCTGTGTATAATTAATCTATGTTCGAAAATGCATATACGGAGGAATGAGAGAATGCACCAGATTGATGCCGATCAGGAATCGAAATCCCATTCAGGGCCGGTGGAACGAATCGAGAACGAGATGCCCCGGATGAGTAAGGGACAGAAGGCGATTGCTCGCTTTATTCTGTCGGATTACGAGCGGGCGGCCTATTTGACCGCTGCCAAGATCGGCGAACAGACCGGAGTCTCAGAGTCAACGGTCGTTCGGTTTACGATGGAGCTCGGATATGACGGCTACCCGCATTTTCAGAAGATGCTTCAAGAGGAGCTCAAAGAAAAGCTGACATACCTTCAGAGGCTCAACGCATCCAAACGCTACGAGGGAGATGCGCAGGTTCTGAAATCCATCATGCAGACCGACTTCGAGAATCTGAAGTATACGATGGAAACCGTAAATACCGAAGCCTTCAGTCGGGCGGTTCAGATGATTCTGACGGCTCGGAAAATTTACTTGATCGGCGTTCGGAGTGCTTCTCCGCTGTCGTCGTTCATGCATTTCTATTTCACGTTGCTCTTCGATGACGTGCGTCATATTCATACGAGCAGTGCAAATGAGGTGTTTGAGCAGGTGCTGCCCATCGGGCCCGGTGACTTAATCATCGGAATCAGCTTTCCGCGCTATTCGTCCCGGACCATTCAATCGATTAAATACGCGCGGCAACGCGGGGCAGGTGTATTGGCTATTACCGACAAGCCCGATTCGCCGCTTGCGGATAACGCCGATGTCGCGCTCTACGCGCGGTCGGAGATGGCCTCATTCGTAGACTCGCTCACTTCGCCGCTATCCGTGATCAACGCACTGATCGTTGCGGTGGGCATCCATCGCCGAGAGCACATCGAGCAGACCTTCGAGGCGCTTGAGAACCTTTGGGATGAGTACAAGGTATACGATAAAGGCAAGGACCGTATCGCAAAGATTCCCGACTCCACACCGGAAACGCAGGCATAGAGGGCGGACACGAATGATGAAGGATATTGTTGCCGACAGTAAATTTACAGCCTCAGCGGCCATTCAAATTGCGCTGACCGTGACGCGCGATGAGGAAAACGAGCTCAAGGCCAGGCTTCTCGAGCAGAATATTCGAGCGGCGGCCGCAGATTTCGGCGGAGAGTTCATTTCCTCTGTCTCGAAAATCATCGAGCGTTGCATTGTCGCCGCTCAGCGGGAAGGAATCATCACCAGTACGCACCTCGAAGAGGGAGCACTTGCCGGCGCGGCCAGAGAGGCGATTTCGCAGATCACCTCGAAGGCAATTGGTTTAAACGT
The DNA here is from genome assembly GCA_964349735.1 of uncultured Oscillospiraceae bacterium. Classification (GTDB taxonomy): domain Bacteria; phylum Bacillota; class Clostridia; order Saccharofermentanales; family Saccharofermentanaceae; genus JAAYCT01. The sequence continues at coordinate 1,679 of CAYGIB010000258.1, forward strand.
CGGCGGAAAGATCGGCATCGCCCGTTATAACGACCACATCAGCGTCTGCATGTTTTTCGGAATCGGCCTTTTGCATTTGAACGAGATTGCCATCGGGCTGGGACACCGCGCGATTTAACTTAAAAAGGACGTGCATTACGAAGGAAACGGAGGATTCTATGGAGCATTATCAAATCGCAATCGACGGACCTTCGGGTTCCGGCAAAAGCACGCTGGCCCGTTCCCTCGCCCGGAAATTGGGAATACTGTATTTGGATACCGGGGCGATGTACCGGGCTTGCGGCCTCAAGGCGATGGATCTCGGTATCCCGCCGAAGGATGAACCGCGCATCACAGACATGCTCGCAAAGCTTCAACTCGATATTATTTTCGAAAACGGTAATCAGCGTGTCATTCTGGACGGTGAGGACGTTACGGAGCGCATTCGCTTGCCGGGCGTATCCGTCGCAGCATCCGATATTTCAAGCCTTAAGCCGGTTCGCGAACAAATGGTTCAGATGCAAAGAGAGCTTGCCGGCAAGAGGAATGTCGTCTTGGACGGAAGAGATATCGGAAGTTATGTATTACCGCAAGCGTCTTTCAAATTTTTCCTGACGGCTGATCCGGAGGAGCGGGCAAGAAGGCGCCTGGAGGAGATGGCTGTCCGCGGCGTGACCAATCTGACCTTTGAAGAGGTGCTTGCCGACATGAAATACCGTGACCATCAGGATTCCACGCGCTCCTTTGCGCCGCTTGTAAAGACTCCGGACGCCATCGTTATCGATACGACCTCGAATACGCCCGAAGAAACACTCGAGCAGTTGCTCTCGTGCCTTCCGGAGGAAGTGAAATCCCAAAGCGGATTGGGCGACGTTTCATGAAAATAACTCTAGCCCAATCTTCCGGGTTCTGTTTCGGTGTAGAAAAGGCCGTCCGAACCGCGAACAGCAATATTGAAAAATACCATCCTCATCAACCGTTTTACATGCTCGGCGAAATCACACATAACGAGCAAGTCGTTTCCGGCCTCTGTGCCAAGGGCATGCAATTGGTGCATACCACAGACGAAATTGAGCCGGAAAGCATCGTACTGATTCGAGCTCACGGCATATCCCCCGAGATCCGAAGCATCCTTGAAAGCAAAAACTGCGAAATTATCGATTGCACCTGCCCGTTCGTCAATAAAATTCACGACATCGTTCGCGAGCAATCCCGGGACGGTCGGCCGGTTTTGATTGCGGGATCCCCGAATCATCCGGAGGTCATCGGAATACGCGGGGAAGCCCGAGGGAATGTAACTGTGATTGAGTCGGCGTCTGAACTTAAGGACGTAAAAATCGATCCGGATACGGTATTAATCGCTCAAACGACCTTTTCGGCAGACGAATTTCGTAAAATTCGCGATATTGTCAAGGAAAAAATTGCAAACGAACAGATTTTTGATACAATATGTAGTACGACTGAAAACAGGCAGCGCGAAGCTTCGGCTCTCGCAGCCGTTTCCGATTGCATGATTGTTATCGGATCGGCGGCAAGCTCGAACACACGGAAGCTTTTTGATGTTTGCAAAGGCAGTTGTGCCAGAACGTTTCTGCTTAG
>CAYGIB010000259.1:0-2043 GCA_964349735.1 uncultured Oscillospiraceae bacterium
GCTCGTAGAGGTATTTTCATACCTCGGCATAACAAAGGCGGAGGCTCTGCGGGCTGTTGAGGCGGGAAGCGCAGAGTATCGCGAATATAAAGACGATATCTATCGAAAAGGTCAGGAAGTTGTAGAGGATTTAAACCGATCGGAACAGCGGGGCGTGGTTCTCGCGGGGCGACCCTATCACTGCGACCCTGAAGTTCATCACGGCATCCCGGAAATGATCAACGGTTTGGGACTTGCGGTTCTTACAGAGGACAGTGTTGCGAAGCCCGGAAAACTCGAGCGCCCGATTCGAGTGGTCGACCAGTGGATGTATCATACCCGTTTATATGAGGCGGCCGCATTTGTTATTGAGCAAGATAATCTTGAGTTAATTCAATTGAATTCCTTCGGATGCGGGCTGGATGCGGTTACCTCGGACCAGGTGCAGGAAATCCTGGAAGCGAGAGGGAAGCTTTATACTCTTTTAAAGATTGACGAGGTCAGTAACCTCGGTGCCGCACGCATCCGCATTCGCTCTTTGAAGGTCGCGATGGACGAGCGCGCGCAGAGCCTTAAAGACGGACACCCATTGGCGGTAAAAGCAGGGTACACAATCAAACGCGTGCTCTTCACGAGGAAACATAAGAAGCTGCACACGCTTCTTTCCCCGCAGATGGCACCGATTCAGTTCGAGTTCGTTGAGGCGATATTCCGAAATGCAGGATATAAAGTAAAAGTCTTAAAAGAAGCATCCGCCGAGGATATCGAATGCGGCCTGCGTTTTGTCAATAATGACGCATGCTTTCCGACCATCATGGTGGTCGGTCAGCTGATTAACGCATTTATTTCCGGCCGGGAGGATCCCGATAACACCACGGTGATGATTACCCAGACAGGCGGCGGCTGCCGTGCGACCAACTATGTCGCATTTCTTCGCAAGGCACTTCGCGAGGCCGGACTCGAGCATGTTCCCGTCATTGCGCTTTCCGCCCAAAGCTTTGAAAAGAATCCCGGACTGAAGTTTACTCTGCCGATTCTTCATCACGCGCTTCAAGGGCTCTGCTACGGAGACTTACTGTCGACACTGCTTTTGAGAGTTCGCCCGTACGAGACCGTTCCCGGCTCGGCGAATGAACTGTATCGAATCTGGAGCCGAAAGGGCGTATCGTTTTTCAATCGAGAATCCAAGTTCGACGGACTTACCGAGGAGTACCGCATCGGAAAAAATGATGCGGATACTGACCCGGCTGTTTTAGCAGAAATTTCACGAGTGATGGAGGATCTTTCCGGCAAGCTTTCCTTCGAAAAGGACACAATATCTTTTCGAAGCTTAATTGACCGTGTGATTCAAGCCTTTGAAGCGTTTCCGCTTCGGGACACTCCGCGAAAACCACGTGTCGGAATCGTCGGTGAGATCCTTGTGAAATTCCATCCGGATGCGAATAACCACGCGATCGACGTCATTGAGCAGGAGGGCTGCGAGGCCGTCATGCCCGGTCTTTTGGACTTTTTCTTCTATTGTGCTTTTAATCCTTCCTGGCGCGTCAAAAATCTCGACGGTAATGCCGCCGTCGGCTTTATCTCAGACCGCCTGATTGATATTATGGATTTATACAGAAAACATATCATCGACCGGCTGGCCCGGTCCGGGAAATTTCAGGTTCCCGTTTCCATCCGTCATCTGGCGGATAAGGCGCAATCGGTTCTTTCCTGCGGCAATGCCTGTGGTGAAGGGTGGTTTCTGACTGCGGAAATGATTGAGCTCATTGAAAGCGGCGTGCCGAATATCGTTTGCGCACAGCCCTTTGCCTGCCTGCCGAATCATGTTACCGGCAAAGGTATGATCAAAGAATTGAGAAGACAGTATCCTCAGTCGAACATTGTCCCGATCGACTATGACCCCGGTGCGAGTGAGGCGAATCAACTCAATCGAATCAAGCTGATGATCAGCACGGCGCATTTAATTTTCGACAAGCAAAATCGATCTGCAGTCGAGGTTGGCGATGATAACAAACCGGCAAGCGAGATAGGTGTTCATCGATAAGCAGAGCAATTGCATTCGCG
>CAYGIB010000259.1:2053-3247 GCA_964349735.1 uncultured Oscillospiraceae bacterium
GGTAAAAATGTCGGCGGACGACAACAAGAAAATCCTGTTAATTGACGGGAACAGCATCATAAACCGTGCATTTTTTGCCCTGTCCGGGCGCAGCAGCCTGACTGCGCCGGATGGGACACCGACCGGTGCGGTCAACACCTTCCTGAATACAATCTATAAGCATATCGCTGATATTGCGCCAACGCACATCGCCGCTCTTTTCGACCGCCGGGAGAAAACCTTCCGCCACGAAATGTTTGACGGCTATAAGGCCAAGAGAAAAGGGATGCCGGACGAGCTGGCCGTCCAGATTCCAATTCTTAAGGATATATTGGATGCGATGAATATCGCAAGATATGAACTGCCGGGCTATGAAGCGGATGACCTGATCGGTACGTATACCGCACAGGCAGAGGATAAAGGCATCAAAGTATTTATCCTGAGCGGAGACAAGGACGATTTTCAGCTGATCAGCAAGGATACGGTTGTCATCATGCCGATCTCCAAGGCAGGGAAGACCTCTTCCGAAATCTATGACACAGACGCTTTCTTCGAGCGTTACGGGCTGTTGCCGGGCGAATTTGTAACTGTGAAGGCACTGATGGGCGACCCAAGCGATAATATCCCGGGAGTCCGCGGAGTCGGAGAAAAAACTGCATTGGAGCTGGTTCGGAAGCACAGGACACTGGACGATATCTATGAACATCTTCCGGAATTCCCGGACGGATTGCACATAAAGCTTAATGAGGACCGGAAGAATGCCTATTTATCATATGCGTTATCCAGGATCAAGCGTGACGTTCCGGTCGAGCCGATGATTGATGATTTCGCATCCAGGGAGCCGAACAAGGATCTGTTGGCTGATCTATTTTATCGCTTCGGCTTGCGTAGCCAATTAAAAAAAGCCGGTCTCGAGAATCATGTTTCGTATGAATCGGGCAAGATGTCGGAATCGAATGAGACGAAAGAACCTTCTCCGGAAAACCGGATCCCGGCGGCGCTTCCCGAAGTAACGGATGTGCCGGACATTACGGCCTTTAAATCACTGCTTTCAAGCTTCATGTGTAAGACACAGAAGCGAAGAGTTGTCGCAATTGATGTTTTTACCGCTGCAGGGGGCTCCGGAGAGCTACCGGAAAGACAATTGTTGGTATCATTTTCTCCCCTTGAGATTTGCTCGGTACGTTCGGATAATATCGAATCTGCATTAGAGGC
>CAYGIB010000260.1:0-3234 GCA_964349735.1 uncultured Oscillospiraceae bacterium
CGTCAGTTGGATTCCGGCGATAAAGCCCAGAAGTGTATCCTTAAAGACAAATGAAAGAACGGCGGCGAACGCACCGAATCCGGAAAGCAGCACCAGAGGGCTCTCGTTAATCCAGGATGCGATAATCACGATTCCGAGGACGATGACGACGACGATTTTCACGACTTGCAGAAGTCCTTTAATCGGGCGGCGCTTTGCGATGTCTTTCCGTCGGTAAAGTTCTTCGATGATTTCTAAGATCGAGTCGACGATGAGCATGATGACAACAATGGTATACACCGTCGCCGCCTTCATGATCCACGGCGCCGCGGATGCAAAGCCCGCAGAACTCATCCGAACCACCAACGGCGTAATCAGATGCATCGTTCTGGGAATCAAACGACTATTCTTTATGAAATGTACGGTCTTGCTTTTGCGGATTGCGGGTATTCGGAAAAAAATCGCGGAGGCAATGCGCTTGGAAACAAAGAACAGCACAAGGCAAACCATAACAACGAGAACAGCGCGTGCCGAATATTTTAAAACATCTCCAACCATTCCGGTCAGTCCAATCCGATTCAGAACTTTATCCAACCATTCAAACATGATTTCTCCTTATTTTCGGGTGCAGATAAAAACTTTCAACAAATACCTGATGATAGTCTACCATATTTGCTCGAATGGATTGGTCGAAAAATGATGACGGTTGTTTGATTAGACGAAAAACAAGGATTAAAATTATTTATATTGTCTTTACAGTTTCACGGTTAACACGCGCTGTTTTGATGCTATAATGGCGAAAGTTAGATTTTTCTGACGCACATAAGGATAATCGAGCATTCAACCCGATTGATAATCTCAAAATATGCCTGATCGGATACGGAGGAGCTTCATGAGAAAGTACCTGAAATTGATCAATCGAGGCTTGATTCTTTTTTTGGTTCTGATTATGGGCGTGGCCATATACCTGGCCGTCCAGAATCAGGAGGCCAGGAAGATCCGGCCTGAACTTGAGAAGACCGCCGAGGAATTCGTTGCGGAAGCGGCAAAACTTGTGGTCATGCCGGAAAGCCTTAGACTCCTTCCGTATGAGGGATTCTATGAATCGGATGCGTTAAATCAACATATAGGTGATCAATCCGACAAGTTATCGATTTATTATTCAGACAATGAGGCAATACGAGAGTATTCCTCGATGTGGCTTTCGATGTCATTTTCCACACAGTACAGCGAATCCGTATTCATTCTGTCTTCTCAACCGAAAATTGTGAAATTCGACAATTTTAGCGTGTACAAAGGGAAGGCGACGCTTACTTTTTCGATCGAAGATACCATGACCCTTCTTATGCCGGACGGTGAGGAACAGACGGAAGGAATGTACGGCCGCCTCGAAACGATTACATTCATTAAAGAAGGGAATCGTTGGGTAATAAACAGTTATGAATCATCGCGGTTATCGTCCGATTTGTGGCAAAACAACTGGTAAATCAGTAATAGAGGAGAACGCAATGGGCACAGAAACAGTCGCATTAAGCATTCAACACGCCAGTAAGGCATTCGGCAAGAATATCGCGGTCAACGATGTATCATTTGACCTTAAGGCCGGAGAAATTTTCGGTTTTCTCGGACCGAACGGGGCGGGCAAATCCACCATGATCAAAATGATCATGGGCTTTCTGTATATGGACGAAGGATCAGTATCCATTAATGGCTTCGACCGGGAGAAAGATTATGAGAAGGCGATGAGCTGCTTGGGAGGCATTGTAGAAAATCCCGAGATGTACCGCGACATCAGCGGAAGAACCAATCTCAAAATGTACGCCCGTCTTCACGGAGACATCCCTCCGGAACGAATCGATGAGGTGTTGCAATTGGTAGGCATGCAGGACCGAGCGCACGAGAAGGTCAGGAAATATTCGCTCGGTATGAAACAGCGAATCGGACTGGCTCAGGCGATTATCCATAAGCCAACGGTGCTACTGCTGGACGAGCCGACAAACGGCCTGGATCCGGCCGGCATTCGCGAGCTTCGTGACATCCTCAAGAAACTCGCGCATGAAGACGGGGTAGCCGTAATGGTTTCCAGTCACATTCTCTCCGAGATGCAGATGATGTGCGATCGCGTGGGAATCATCAACAAAGGAAAGCTTCTGGACATTAAGCTGGTCGAAGAACTCAAGGCATTGACCTCCGGTTCCGGCGCCCAACGCATCGGCGTATCTTCGCCCGAGAAGGCGGTCGACCTATTGTCTTCCGATTATCCGGATCTCATTTTCAACGTCACGCCCTCCTCTTTTGATATTCGGGTCGATAAGCAACAGGTCTCGTCGATTATCAAGCGTCTCGTTGACGGTGGCGTTGATATTCAGGGCGTCACGGCAATTGAGGGAACCCTCGAAGACGCGTACATGCAAATCACCGGAGGGGGTATGAACATTGAGTAAGATCATCGCGCTATATATAAACGAAATTTCCAAAATGATTCGCAAAGCCAGCACGATTGTAATCCTCTCCATAATCATAGCGGCTTGTATTGCCATCCCGATTTTCTTAAAGCTGGCCACGCCGCTGTTTACCGAATTCTCCTGGTCGAACGATACAAATCTTCAAGCTGCAAAAGATAGGATGGATTCTTCACTCCTGACCATCGAAAAAGATCTCTCAGCCTTGGATCAATCCGAGGAATCCGAGATGATACGCTACGAATTACTGCAGAACAAGAAGGATATGTTAATCCAGTTGGAGCGGGTCGATTTGCTCATTGCCGCCGGCTACACGAACGACGAGAGCGCCGACTTCATTTATGATGCAGGCAATATGATTTACCAATTCCGTGCAACCATCCGGAACATTGAGTCCATGCCGGCAAGCGAACGAACGCAATGGGAAGAAGAACACCTTGCTTTTTGCCGCGATGCCATTACGTTCATCCAAGCTCTCCCGCAGACTCATGATTTTCGCGGATATATCGATTTGCTCAAGAGTAATCTGGCTTCAATCGAGAAAATGCCAAACGGCAAACAACTGGTTACGTATTTTGAAAAAGAAATCAATTCGCTGGAAATGATTTACCAGGCGGACCCGAGCGGAGGTACAGACGGAACGTATAATTATCCGGCTGCGCAAGACGCCGCGATGCTGACCGATACATGGAAAGATGAACTGGACAAAGGATATACTGTTTCATACTCATTCAGCGGAGAAAAGGCCGATCCCTTAACTCCTGAAAAACAAGAATTTCTTGAAAACAGCATC
>CAYGIB010000261.1:0-3201 GCA_964349735.1 uncultured Oscillospiraceae bacterium
GGACTTTATCTGATCGGCGACACAGTCCGGGGCGACGGCTGCTCCGGCGACATCAGCTTTTCCTCAGCCATGCAAGCGGCAGACACGATACTGGGGGCATAGAGAGGCGGAGCATTGTTTTACGAACATCGCTTTTATCCCTTATAAACATAATATCGAAAACGATGTAAACATATATCATTTTGTAATCATGCAATATTTTCCTTTGAATAGAAGATGACCCATGTTATGGTGATATCCAAATAACCGGAAAAAGCGAAGTTCGTATGTTAATTGTACGGTCACGCTGCCCGCGACGGCAACTGTGAAACTGAACAGTACCGAGGTGTAGAGTGCTCAGAGTCGCGACTTGGAATATGGACCATTGGCGGCGATCGGAAATTTTACGAGAGCAGGCGTGGGATTTTCTTTATCGGGTTGCGCGTGTCGACGTTGCACTCGTCCAAGAGGCTGTCCCTGTTGGGTGCGGGCGGTCCGTCGTGTTTCGGGAGACGGGGATACGTGATGATCAAGTGCATCCACCGCGGAATCTGCAATGGGGTTCCGCTGTGGTATCTTACGGACCTCGGTTGCGTCCCATCAAACAAGTCACAGGCCCCTTTTCAAGCACTCCCGTCGATTTACTGAGAACCTTTCCTGGATCCGTCGCAATCGCGGAGCTTGAACTCGAGTCGCCGATCGTTGTTGTGTCAGCGTACGGTATCATCGACCACGGTTACGCAGAGTCCACAGTGCACCGAATTCTCAGCGACTTGACGCCATTGATCGACGAGCGGCGCGGTCGCAGGATCATCGTGGCTGGAGACCTCAACATCACCACGCAGTGGTCTGCAAAGCACAAATCATTCCTGCGCGGGCGACATGAAGAATGCCTCTTGCGTGACCGCAACCTGTTCGCGAGATTTGAGACACTCGGGTTGCACAATGTGGTTATGCGCGAGAAGTCTGGACCGCTGGAGGGTTGCGAGTGTAGCTCAGGCATCGAGTGCAAACACGTGCAGACGCAGCGTCATGACCGTTCTACTTTTCCGTGGCAAAACGATTACATCTTTCTCAGTGAGGATCTGCTTCAACAGCCGTTTACCGTTGAAGTGCTCGACCAAGACGATGTCTGGAAGTTCAGTAGTCACTGTCCCGTCGTTGTTGAATTTAAATGAACGCCCAACAAGCGCTTGGAGGCGACCTCGCAAGCTCGGTGGCTCAAGCGTAACGTTATGCGAAGATTGATTATGAAACTTTAGACTCCAAATCAAGACTGTGATATAATTGAGTATGAAAATCGAATGGGACCAGAAAAAGGCAAAGTTGAATCTCAGAAAACACAGCGTCTCATTCGAGGAAGCAGCCACTGCCCTCAGTGATCCCCTGGCCGCAACAGGTGCAGATCCGGATCATTCGATAACAGAGGAACGATATGTCACCTTTGGTGTTTCGGAAAGAGGCCGACTATTAGTAGTAGCCCACACCGATGAGGAGGGAACAATTCGAATCATAAGTGCTCGCATGGCGGGCAAAGGAGAGCGAGAACTATATGAAAAAGGATAGCGCAACCGACAAAGACGAATTACGAGCCGAGTACAAACGCTCAGATTTTCCTGAAGGGCTAATGCGTGGGAAGTACGCAAAGCGAATGCGAGAATCATCGAATGTGGTTGTTCTCAAACCAGAAGTTGCTCAAGCATTCCCGAATGAAGAGGCTGTGAACACTGCCCTTCTATCGTTAATTGAGCTTGCACAGAAAACTACACGCCTTACAAGACGCTCCACCGGATCACCCCAAAAACGGGCTTCCCGATGATCTTTCCGTCACCACTGCGCTTCCCGCAGGTTCGTATAGCCGCTTAGCTCCGCGTGATGCCAGGGCGCTAAAGTCATTTCACCCCATGAGTTTTTGATTTTTTTCAAAAACCAGCAAGCAGAAGAGAAACGCATAACAAAACGCTCATCCCCGACGCGCAAAAAACTGCGGACCGGTTGGCTTTTTATTGGACGGAGAAAATGACGAATGCGTCGTAACGACAGCGAAATAACAGACAGGAAGGATATTGACGGCATCATTAGACGTTGCCGGGTTTGTCGTCTTGCAATGTGTGACGGGAGCCAGCCTTATATTGTTCCTCTCAGTTTCGGTTATGACGGCAGTTTTCTCTATTTTCATACCGCGCGTGAAGGAAGAAAAATCGACATTATCAAGAGGAATAAAAAATGTAATCCCCGCGAAAGCTCACGTTTTTTGGCTTCATTTGTTATGGCCAATACCTCACAAGGGCGAAATCATAATTTGCGCCATTATCCCTTTTGCCACCCACAGCGATCTTTCCATCTGATTGTATCGCAACACAAGTGGCCATATCCTGAACCGTTCCGATTGACGTTGTCACAATGCCATTGGGCAAATCGGGGACGTTCGTCAAAATATCAATTCAGAAAGTAAGCCGGGGCATGAGGGACGGCACTCGATTAATACAAACAGAGAAGCTTGATCAATTCGCTATTGTGCGGTGTTGATTTATGCGAGGAGTTTCTGTCCGATTTTTTCGACCATTTCCGCAAAACCGGATTGATCTTCATCGCGGATGAAAAGATGCGGTTCGATATGGGCGTTGATCTGAGCGGCCAGGTGATAAAGCTGAGACATCAAATCCAGATAATCAACGTTCTTATCCAGGCTTTCCACGAACAGTCCGATATCGACATCGCTGTTCGCATCGAACTTACCCGTTAAATACGATCCGAATAAGACGGCCTTATCAAAGGCTATTTTTCCCCGCGCCGCTTTAATATACTGCAGGGCTGTTATTTCAGCTTCGCTTTTATCCATTTGTATAACTTCCCCAAAAGTTTTTATGACCGCGCTGGCTGTGATGGATGACTTGGGTGCGATTATCATTATCGCTGTCTTTTACACGGCACAGCCTTCCTTTGCCTACTTAATCAGCGCGATTGTGGTTTTCTGCCTGCTCGTCACACTGAATCGTTATTTTCGCGTAATGTCGCTCGTCCCATATTTGCTCGGCGGCGTGCTCATGTGGTTTTTGATGCTTAAATCCGGCGTCCACGCAACAATTGCCGGAGTTCTGCTGGCGTTTGCGATTCCGTTTTCCGCAAAAGAAGACGACAAAGCATCGCCTTCGCACCGGCTTGAGCATTTTTTGCATAAGCCCGTCGCTTTCATCATTCTGCCGATTTTCGCGCTGGCTA
>CAYGIB010000262.1:0-514 GCA_964349735.1 uncultured Oscillospiraceae bacterium
GTTGGTTAGTGTCGCTAACCAACTGAAATTAACAGCTGCCGATGGGAAAAAATATCTAACAGATACATTTGACTACGACGGAATCATCGAACTTGCGAAAAATTTTCCAAGCAAACAGGCAAATCGTTTTATCGAATGGTTCGCATACAGCGATGAAACGGTTGACGGAAAAAGCAAATCCAAGGCGTATGCCCTTTTCGACAGTTCCTTGCTTGATACAATAGAAGTCGGCACAGTGAAAGGCTTGCAGCAGATTCACGGCTATTTGTTTGGTGGACTTTATGACTTTGCAGGGCAAATCAGAACACTCAACATTGCAAAGAGTGGCTTTCAATTTGCGATGGCTCGTTTCTTGCCCGAAACGCTTATAAACATTGAGAAAATGCCTGAAGGAACTTTGGATGAAATTGCAAATAAATATGTGGAGATGAATGTTGCCCATCCTTTTATGGAGGGCAACGGCAGAAGCACACGTATTTGGCTTGACTTGATTCTGAAAAAGAACCTGAAATTG
>CAYGIB010000262.1:524-3201 GCA_964349735.1 uncultured Oscillospiraceae bacterium
GATTATCTCACCGCAATGGGAAAAAGTGTGTCAGATTCATCAATGATAAAATCATTATTACAGTCGGCTTTGACAGATAAGATAAACGACCGTGAAATGTTTATGAAAGGCGTAGATTATTCCTACTATTACGAGCAGGAAATTGAAATCACAGGAGGTGACGGCGAATGAAATTACAATTCAGGCATCAGCCTTTTCAAGCGGATGCGGCAAAGGCAATCTGCGATGTGTTCGCAGGACAACCCTTCCGCACTCCGACCTATATGATAGATTCCGGAATGGGGCAGATTTCTCTGTCCCAATCACGAGATTTCACAGGTTTTGGCAACGCACCTGTCGCCATTGACGATGGTAAAATTCTGGAGCATATCCGCACCCTCCAAAGGCAAGGGAGCATCAAGCTGTCAGATTCGCTTGACGGTCGCTTCAATCTGACCATCGAGATGGAAACAGGCGTGGGTAAAACCTACACCTATATCAAGACGATGTACGAGCTCAACAAGCGATATGGGTGGAGCAAATTCATCATTGTCGTGCCGAGCGTCGCCATCCGTGAGGGAGTGTATAAATCGTTCCAAATGACGGAGGAGCATTTCTCTGAGGACTACGGGAAGAAAATCCGCTTCTTCATCTATAACTCCACACAGCTTACTGAGATTGATCGTTTCGCCTCCGACAGTGCGATTAACGTGATGATAATCAACAGCCAAGCGTTCAATGCAAGGGGCAAGGACGCTCGGCGTATCTATATGAAATTGGACGAGTTCCGTTCTCGCCGCCCGATTGATATTTTGGCGAAAACGAACCCGATTCTGATAATTGACGAACCGCAGTCGGTCGAGGGCGCGGCCACCAAAGAGCGTTTGAAGGAGTTCGCACCCCTCGCCACGCTTCGTTATTCTGCGACCCATAAAGCCGACAGTATGTACAATATGATTTATCGCCTTGATGCGATTGAAGCCTATAATAAACGGCTCGTTAAGAAGATAGCGGTCAAAGGCATTTCGGTTACGGGCAGCACTGCCACCGAAGGATATCTTTATGTGCAGAGCATCAACCTTTCCAAAGGCAACCCAACAGCCACGATTGAGTTTGACATAAAAAGAGGCACAGGCGTTCAAAAAACGTCGCGGGTGGTCACCGAAGCTTACAGCCTGTTTGATAACTCCGGCGAACTTGCCGAGTACAAGGACGGATACACTGTCCTGCGGATTGACGGCAGGGATTCTTCTGTTGAATTCACCAACGGTAAGAAGCTGTTTGCCGGGGACGTTATAGGAGCGGTCAGCGAGGAGCAGTTGCGCCGTATTCAAATAAGAGAAACCATCCTCTCTCATATAGAGCGTGAACGGCATTTGTTTACCAAAGGCATAAAGGTCTTGTCCCTGTTCTTTATCGATGAAGTGGCAAAATACAGGCAGTACGACGCGACCGGCAATGCCCAAGGCGGCGCTTACGCCGAGATTTTTGAGGAAGAATATAAGACAATTGTCGGCAGTATGCAGCTTGCCTTGACCGATACGCCTGAGTATCTTGCATACCTCGACGGCATAAAAGCCGAGCGGACACACGCGGGCTATTTCTCTATTGACAAGAAGAGTGGTCACATGGTGGACAGCAAGCTGGGCGATAAAAAAGAACGCACCTCCGACGACGCAGACGCATACGACCTAATTATGAAGGATAAAGAACGGCTGCTTGACCGTCGCGAGCCGGTACGGTTCATCTTCTCCCACTCCGCCCTCCGCGAGGGTTGGGATAATCCGAACGTGTTTCAGATTTGCACCTTGAAGCAAAGCGGAAGTGATGTCCGCAAGCGACAGGAAGTCGGTCGCGGTCTTCGCCTTGCCGTCAATCAAGACGGCGAGCGCATGGACGAAACCGTTCTTTCTCGTGAGGAAGTCCACAACATCAATGTGCTGACGGTTATCGCCAACGAAAGCTACGAGAGCTTCGCCAAGGGACTGCAAAGCGAAATTGCCGAAGCGGTCGCTGACCGTCCACTCAAGGTGGAAGCAAAGCTATTCATAGAAAAATTTGGTGAGGATACAGCCCTTGTCATACATGAGAGCCTGATAGAAAACGGGTATGTAAAACGCGGCGAACTAACCGAGAAATATTATGAGGACAAAAAGAATGGTACAATCGCCGTGCCGGAAGAAGCCGCTGAACGCGCCGCTGATGTCATCGCCGTGCTGGATTCCGTCTACGACCCGAACGCTAACAAGCCGGAGAATGCCCGCAAAAATACCGTCGAGGTTACTCTTGATAAAGGCAAACTGGATAGCCGAGCATTCCAAGAATTATGGTCGCACATTAACCACAAGAGTTATTATGTCGTGGGATTTGACGAGAACGAATTGGTAGAAAAGGCTGTCAAGGAATTGAATGCCAGACTGCGCGTTTCAAAAATTTACTTCAAGGTCGAGACAGGCGAACAGATAAAGAACATCGATTCCAAAGAACAGCTTGAATCCGGCGAAGCTTTTGTCCGTAAAGACTTGGTACGAGAGGAAGCCGCTCCATTCATGACGATGAGGGCAAGTTCCTCCGTCCGATACGACCTTGTCGGGAAAATCGCAGCTGAAACAGGGCTGACCCGAAAAGCCGTCACAAAGATTTTGGTCGGTCTCGAAAAAGTCATCTTTGACCAGTTCGGGGATAACCCCGAAGAATA
>CAYGIB010000263.1:0-3195 GCA_964349735.1 uncultured Oscillospiraceae bacterium
GTTTACCGTAATTCCCCGTCCGCCCATCTCCTTGGCCAGGCTCTTGGTTAAGCCGATCAGTCCGGCCTTGGATGCAGAGTAATTGGCCTGTCCGGCGTTGCCGTAGATTCCGGAAACCGAAGACATGTTAACAATCCTTCCGCTTCTTTGCTTCACCATCATGGGAAGACACAGCGACGCAAGCATAAAGGCTCCGGTCAGATTCGTGTCAATTACCGCGGTAAATTGCTCCCGATCCATGCGCATCGCAAGGCCGTCCTTCGTTCGCCCCGCATTGTTTACAAGAAGATCGACTCTTCCGAAGGTCTCCTTGGCCGCGTCGATCACGTGCTTGCAGTCGTCCTCAAGCGAGATGTCCGCACCTATGGCGACAACCTGTGCCTGGGCATCCAAGCGCCGACACTCCGTACAGACGTTCTCGATTTCCTCCGATACGGTCAGATCGACCAGCACCAAATCATAATTCTTTCGCGCCAGTGTCCGTGCAATTTCCGCTCCGATTCCTCTGGCTGCTCCGGTCACGATCGCGACCTTTCGATTCTCTTGATTCTCCATTAAATCGACCCTCCCTGCGTTAAAATCCGCTCATATTCCGCGAACATTTCTTCGATGATTTCCCGGACGGGCATGATCCGGTTCACCAACCCGGCAATCTGTCCCGCCATAAACGAACCTCCCTGCAAATCGCCGTCAATGGCCGCCTTGCGAAGAGATCCGATCGTAACCGCTTCGAGCTCCTCGAAGGTTGCACCCTTCTTTTCGAGCTCTTCGATTTCCCGTGTCAGCTGAGTCTCGATGCAGCGGACCGGGTGACCGCCGCTTCTGCCGGTCACGCAGGAATCGATATCCCTGCACTTAATGATCAAGTCCTTGTAGTTCCGGTGAATATTGCACTCCTCGGACGCGAGAAAACGCGTGCCGGCTTGAACACCGCTTGCGCCCAGCATGCTGACCGCGGCGATGCCTCTTCCGTCAGCGATGCCTCCGGCCGCGACGACCGGAATATTCACCGAGTCAACCACCTGTGGTATTAAGACTAATGTTGTCAGTTCACCGATATGACCGCCGGCCTCGCACCCCTCCGCGACGACCGCATCCGCACCGAGCGACTCCATTCGGCGAGCCATTCCTGTGGATGCAATGACCGGAATTACCTTGATTCCGGCGTTTTTCCAACCCTCAACGTATTTACCCGGGGAGCCGGCGCCGGTCGTGACTACGGGGACCTTTTCTTCGATAACGAGCTCCGCCAGATCCGGCGTATATGGGCTCATCAGCATGATATTGACTCCGAATGGCTTATCGGTCATCGAGCGCATTTTTCTGATTTCCGCACGAAGCTGCTCTTTTTCCATGGGCCCGGCGGCAATTATGCCCAAGCTGCCGGCATTCGACACTGCCGCCGCGAGATTCGCATCGGCAACCCACGCCATTCCGCCCTGAATCAGGGGATAGCGTGTGCCGAGAATGGAGGTGAGTGTCGTTTTCATATTGATTATTCCTTTTTTCGCTAGAAAATGCAGGCGCACGCACCGTATGTTAATCCACCGCCAAAGCCGGTCAGGATCAGTGTTTGCCCCCGCTGTATTCGCCCGGAACGGACCTCCTGATCAAGGCAGATCGGAATCGATGCCGAGGACGTGTTGCCGGTCTCGGCGATATTGGAGAGCATCTTGTCGGTATCGAGGCCCAGGTGCTTCGCTGCTGCCTGCAAAATCCGGTCGTTCGCCTGATGAGGCACAATGTAATCGATATCCGAAAGACCGATCTTTGCGCGTTCCAGAACCTTTTCGACGGCCACAGGCATCGCCGACGTAGCAAACTTATAGACTTCGGGTCCCTTCATAGACAAGTAGATACCCGTATCGTGTCCAAAGCGATCCTCATGTGCGCTCTTGTTCGGATCATTAAACGGATGGGTCGCTGTATTGAATGCTTTTCCTGTCATATAACCGCCTCCGGTTCCGTCCGCACCGAAAAATGATGCATACACCCGTGACGCAATCTCCGTTCCGTTCGCCTCGCGGTTCGACAATACAACGGCTCCTGCCCCGTCTCCGAACAGCACACAAGTGCTGCGATCCGTAAAATCAGCAATCTTGGAGAGACTCTCCGCGGCAACGATTAATGCGGTGACCGGTTCAGGTGTGTTCAAATAGTGCATCGCCACGTCAAATCCCTGAATAAAGCCCGTACATGCGGCATTTAGATCAAAGCAGAAAGCATTGGTTGCCCCAAGATCCGACTGTACGATGCACGCCGTGCTCGGAGTGGTATAATCCGGTGTGAGGGTGGTCACGATGATGATGTCGATGCTCTCCGGAAGAATACCGGCATCCGCTACCGCTCTCCCGGACGCTTGGACCGCCATTTCCCACGTTGTCTCTCCGTCGCACAGGTGACGCCGTGAGATACCGGTCCGCGACTTTATCCATTCGTCGCTTGTGTCGATAACCTTTGCGTACATTTCGTTATCTACCGTAAGTTCCGGGAGATACGAGCCGGTCCCGAGAATTTTATAAGGAATATTCACTGTAAGATATCCTCCGTTGGATGCGCCGGAATTCATTGTAATATCGCGCACCTACTTGAAATTCTTTTGAAAATCAATTATTTTGATTATCAAAGGTTCAGGGACATTCTACTCTCTTTATTTTCCTGCGTCAATACGAAGGAGGTCACGGTCAATGAAATCCTATTTATTCCCCGGACAAGGCGCTCAAACCGTAACGATGGCTGAGGAAATCATCTCCGACTTCCCTGCGGCAATTCCGTTTTACGATGAAGCCCGAGATGTAATCGGCACTGATTTCCGGAACCTCACCGCGGAGCAGTTGGAGCAGACCCGATATGCGCAACTGGCCATTGTCATCCATAGCGTCGCCTGTCTCGAAAAGCAGTGGGCCGGGTTTCCCCGGTCCGAGTCCGTGGCGATGGCGGGCTTTTCTCTTGGAGAGTATACTGCGCTCTACGCCGCCGGGGTCGTCGGATTTCCCGATTTGCTCCGTCTCGTCAATGAACGGGCCCGTCTGATGCAGGAGGCTGCGGTACGAAGTCCCGGGGCAATGTTTGCGATTATCGGACTTGCTGACGAGAACGTGGAGAAAATCATTTCAGAGTATGATGCCGTCTATGCGGTCAACTACAACTGTCCCGGCCAACTCGTCATCGCGGGAAAGACGGAAACTACGGAAG
>CAYGIB010000264.1:0-3187 GCA_964349735.1 uncultured Oscillospiraceae bacterium
CTGGAGGACTCCGTCGTATGGATTCTCAATTATCGGATATATCAAATGGATATTATTCCCGCAAAATGATGTAATGATACTGGTTGAGCGATGGTGTGGAAGGGAGACGGCAAATCTTCATGGGAAAGAGTGCACTGACCGAGCTTAGCCCGGATTTTCTGGTTGGAAGCATTATTGATAGAAAGACAGAAATAGAGCGGGTTATACAAGAAAGAGAAAACGCACTTCGGGAAGCGCCGGCCGGAACCCTTCGAATTGCTTTGAAAGGGCAATATCTGCAGTACTATCAAAGAGTTTTTTCCTCAGATATTCTGGGCACTTACCTCAATCGCGACCAGAACTCCCTCGTCGCCGCTCTGGCGCAGAAGGATTATGATAGTAGGTTGATCTGTGAATTGAAGGCCGAGATCAAGGCACTGGACAGAATTATTGACGAATATCGGCCGGAAAGGATCGATGAGATATATCGTTCTCTTCACGACTGCCGAAAGCCATTGATCCGTCCGGCGAGGCTCCCTGATGAAGATTATGTCAAACGATGGATGAGCGTTGAATATGAAAAGAAAGCATTTGAAGAAAACGCTCCGGATTACTTCACCGCCAATGGCGAGCGCGTCAGATCCAAATCTGAAATCCTGATCGCAGACGCGTTAAGTCGACACAATATTTCATATCGCTATGAATACCCGATCCACATCCGCGGGCTCGGAACGGTTCATCCGGATTTTTTCTGTCTTAATGTGCGAAAACGCCAAGCGTATGTGTGGGAGCATAACGGAATGATGTCAGACTCGGACTATGCGGATTATGCGATCAATAAGATCGAAAAGTATGAGCTGACCGGCTATTATCCGGGGGAGAACCTCATACTGTCGTTTGAGACAGATTCTCGTCCGTTAAGTTCCCGAATCATTGAGTGCAATATTAATAGTTATCTATTATGAGGCAGAATATTTTCAGGAATATTTCGGATATTGCATGACGAATTCGCATCGAATTTTTCTCGAAAAGATAGGCGGAAGAAGTCTGTCGCTCTCGCAACATAGGGAAAAAATACGATGTGGAAATTGCGCACCGGAAGATACAAGCGCAACCGGAAAAAATCAAAATTCCCTCAGAGTTCATTCTGCCAAACAGCACGAAAATTTGATTGGCAAAGAAGGCATCCTGTGTTATCCTAAAAAAGGACAGTGGTCTTTATTGGGCTGCGCTCAGGATGAATCGGTCGGCGTCAACATAAAACATACATTCAGCGGGAACGGGAAGCGGGTGATTATATTCAAACGATTAAAGATGAAATCAGGAAAAGAATACTGGACGTCGCAAGGGAGGAGTTTTTAGAAAATGATTTTGAGCGCGCGTCGATCCGGAAAATCGCAGACCGGGCGGGAACCTCCAAAAGCAATATTTACAACTATTTTTCAGATAAGGATGCTTTGTTTTGCGCGATCGTATATCCGACCGTGAACGTGATCGACCACGCGATCGAACGAAAGCGAAAAGAATATGCGGACGGAATGCTGCAGGCGTACAGTTTTGAGGGGCAGAAAAAAATCATTGAAATCGTCATGACGTTTGCGTATCAACATAAAGAGGATTTTCTTCTTCTTCTTTATAAGTCCAAGGGATCGTCGTATGAGTCCTTTAAAGAAGAGATCAAAAAAGTATATACGGATATGATGATGGAGTGGTTGTCATTGGTTCCCGCGAACAAAGAAATATCCGGTTTTTTCGTGGAAGCGGTCGCGGAATTTTATATAAACACGATCTCGCAAGTCATCACAAAAGAACGGAGCGCGGAGCAGAACGAACAATATTTCGATGAATTTATGTCTTTTGTGTACGGCGGGTGGGAGAGGATTTTGAGAAGAGGAGAAGAACATGAGTAATCAGAAAAACAACGGATCAGAGTACGGCAACTGGGTATCGAACAAGTTTATCGGTAAGAGCATCGCGGCCTTTTTATTCTTTGCGGTCATCACCGTGTTGTTGTTTATATTACCGAAAAGCCCGGGCATCGCGATCCATATATCGAGAGCGGTAATGATCGTGATCAGCGCGTTTTTCCTTGTCTCGTCCGTGTATTTATTTGTCGCGAGACATCTCTTTTCGTATACGGGGGGAAACCTGCAGAAGAGAGTTCTGGACGAGATCAGAGACAGGATCGTATGGGAC
Source organism: uncultured Oscillospiraceae bacterium (assembly GCA_964349735.1). GTDB lineage: Bacteria > Bacillota > Clostridia > Saccharofermentanales > Saccharofermentanaceae > JAAYCT01. The sequence continues at coordinate 2,176 of CAYGIB010000264.1, forward strand.
GGCGAGGGGAAAGCATTGGATATCGGTTGCGGGAGCGGGGCGTTGACCATTGATCTGGCGAAGAAGTACGGAAACGCCGAGATCATCGGCTTGGATTATTGGGGAAAAAGTAATTGGGACTACGACAAAACGCAGTGTGAAACCAACGCGAAAATCGAAAATGTGGAGGGCAACACAAAATTTATTCAGGGAAGCGCCTCCGCCTTGCCGTTTGAAGACGATTTTTTTGATTTGGTCGTGAGCAATATGACCTTTCATGAGGTTGGAGACAGTAAAGATAAGTTTGTTCCGATCCGGGAAGCGTTGCGTGTTCTGAAGAAGGGGAGATCCTTTGTATTTCAGGACTTATTCAAACTCAAAGCATATTACGGGTCGACGGACCACTTGATTCAATCGATCAAAGAAATGGGTGTCCGCGAGGTATTCTTCGTTGATATCAGTGAGATGGATTATGTACCCGTAATTTTGAAGCTTCCGTTTATGCTCGGAACGGCCGGAATATTATTCGGTAAAAAGTGACGGGCGCAGGATATCGATCCCATTCGATATGTCTTCATTCCGGCACATCCTTTACCGCTCGAAAAGTCAGATAGTCCTGTCCGTCGGTTTTTCGCTTCTCGAAAACGCCGCCGTGATAGACGATGATGTACGCGCGGGTGTCGTCGGTTCCGGAGGTCTCGGCGGTCCAGTAATAGATCACTTTCGAGTGGATGTCCCACAGGGGCGATTCCTTGTCCGGTGTTTTGTCATAGGTTGTCCGCCCCGTCTCCGGGTCCCAGGTTCCGCCGGCATTTTCGCCGTGAAGCATCATCGAACGGACCGCCTCGTCGACGGTCGGCAGACGCCAGATATTCTGCTCTTCCTCCATGATCGTCGTGCCGTCTTCGGACAGATGGCGACAGATCTCCCGCGCCTCATCCCAGGTCGTTCCGGTGTCCGGCCAGCCCGGTCCGCGCGGTGCCCAAACCAGTGTTACGCCGTTGCCTTGAACCGTCCGCGCTCCGAAATCTCC
>CAYGIB010000265.1:0-3185 GCA_964349735.1 uncultured Oscillospiraceae bacterium
GAAGTGATATCGGACGGACGGGGAAATCGTTTTGAACTACGGGATTTATGGCGGCGCATTTGATCCTTTTCACGACGGACATATGTCGGTGATTCGCGGAGCGCTTTTAAGCGGAATGATTGACAAATTAATTGTTGTTCCGACAGGACTTCCGGTTCTTAAGGATCGGCGTGTCATGACTCTGGCTCCTTATCGATTCTACATGACTCGCAAGGCCTTGAAGGACATTCGCGAGTGTGTCGTTTCTCCCATAGAAATTCAAAGCATAGAAACCTCATTTACAGTTGATACGATACGAAAAGTATCGGAGTCCGAAGTGTTCGGAGCGGGTGACCGCCTGTTCTTAATATGCGGATCGGACGTGCTTTTCGAGTTTCATCATTGGTACAAGCCAGATGAAATTATGAAAACAGTGACTTTGATGGTTGCGCAGCGACCCGGATGCGATATTGCGGATACGGAAAGCAAGGCTGCCGAAATAGAGCATAGATTTGGAGGGAAAATTGTCTTTTTCCGGATTGAACCGTTCGATATATCATCGAGTTATATCCGGCAATCAAGAGATTTCTCTGATGTTCCCGACGAAGTAGCGGAATTTATCGAGTGTAATGATGTATATCCCTCCGATCGTCCGCTTGAAGGGCTTAGCGATCTTGCTTTCGAGCGTCTCTGTGATTATGTTCGGATCCTTTTCTCGGAGCTATCCGAAAGGAGAGTCCTTCACAGTATGAACACCGCCGTACTGGCTGTGCGTTATGCATTGCGATTCGGTGAAGATCCGGATAAGGCTGCCATAGCGGGACTTCTTCACGACTGCGCAAAGGAGCTTCCGGAGCCGGAGCAGATTGAAATGGCCGGATATGAAGATACAGATGATCCGCCGATCATTGAGATGATTCACGCGCCCGCCGGTGCTCAATATGCTCAAAGAAGATATCAAGTCATGGAAGATGATATTCTGAAGGCAATTACTTTTCATACCACCGGCCGGGCCAGGATGACCGGAATTGAAAAAATCGTGTATCTGGCCGATAAACTCGAGCCGTCCCGGAAATTTGACGACCTGAAGGAAATTCGAAAACTTGTTGAAACGGATCTGGATGCCGCTATGCTCGAGTGCTTGGACGCAGTTCGAGAATCGCTTTGTCGAAAAGGAATGTGTTTTCACAAAAATTCCGCACTGGCACTATCTGAGTTTCAAAGCAATATGAAAGCCCCCAAAAACAAGGAGGAAAGAATGAATTCAAAAGAAATCAGCGAAAAAATTGCCGAGGTACTTCTTGACAAGAAGGCGTCCGATGTTGAGATCATTCCGGTTTCTAAAAAAACGATCATCGCGGACTATTTTGTTATTGCGACCGGCACGTCAACGACGCACATAAAAGCTCTTGCAGAGGAGGTATCCTTCGTCCTTAAGAAAGAGTGCAATATCATATCGGAACGTGTCGAGGGGATGTCTACCGCAAGATGGGTGCTGATTGACTATAGGGACGTTATCGTCCATATTTTTCACCCCGAAGAACGATCCAATTACAGCCTCGAGAAACTTTGGGAAACGCGACCGGCAGATCCGTCGATTCTAGAGGAATCAACCGGTGATGCGACATAGTCACTGCATTTGTCGGCTAACCACTTGATTGTCGATTATTCTTCGCTCCGATATGACCGCTCTTTGATATTCTGAAGCAGGAACAAAGAGCGGGTGACGGATATGGATTCATCGAAGAAGAGAACACTGGGCATATTGATATCAGCATCTATCGGTCTGGCTGCTTGCGGAGTGAGACTTTATTATGAGCTTAGGCCTCAGCCTGCCGTAGTCTATAGACAATCGTCAACGGATAATACGAACACATCAATAATTGAGAATCGACCGACAGAGACAATTGAATCCTCAGCATCCAGCGGTGTTTCTGTACCGGAAATCGATTCAGCGGCAGCGGAGAGTATGCCGGAGCCGATTCCAATATATCTTTGCGGATCAGTTAAAGAACCGGGAGTGTATTTCGTTAAGAGGGATACATTTCTGTTTGAATTGATTGATCTGGCCGGAGGACTGACTTCTGAAGCAGCTTCAGAGCATATCAACATGGTCATGGTCCTCGATTCGCCGGTTTCTGTTTATATTCCGTCCATTGCCGAATTGAACATCAATGATAGTATTCAAGGCTTGAATATAACGAAATCACCCGAGTTCATCCGCGACGAATTGAATGACTATGTTTGGGGAAATTACATGACCGATGAACCGTCTCAATCGGAATGTGAAGAGAAGAATCGGAAAATAAATATCAACACGGCTAATGAAGAAGAGCTCACCAAGCTATCGGGAATCGGCGAAGTGACAGCCGCTGCGATTATCCGATACCGGAGCGATTATGGAACATTTGAGAAGATCGAGGACATCATGAAGGTTCCCGGGATCAAGCAGGGGCGCTTTGATGCCATTAAGGACATGATCGAGGTATAATCATTACGTTTAATCGCCGGGCGAATGAAGTCGCCAAGCAGATCACAGTTGCATTTGAATTATTTCTGGAGTAAACTACCTCCATAGATAAAGACTGCGACAGGGACACGCACTGTTTTAACGATTTGCCAGAGATAGAAGATCTTAGGCTGAAAGTCTTCTTGGAGTTGTTTTTCGAGTGTACCCCCCTTGAGTCTCCCGGGAACACGGATATGAAGTTCCGCAAATAACCGAGGACGCTGACTGCGTTAACGTCGATCAAGAAGAGGCACTTCTTTTGAGTGCAATTTGGGTGGAACCGTGCTACCAGCACCCCAGAGGGGTTGGATTGCGTGGTTTTTATTTATTTTCGGGAGGTAATTTATGTTTGATTTTGATACAGAACAAGGTAGAACGCAGTATCGTCACACCAGCTCTCATATTATGGCTCAGGCTGTTAAGAGACTGTGGCCGGAAACCAAGCTTGCCATCGGACCGGCTATCGAAGATGGTTTCTATTATGACTTTGATCGGGACGCAACCTTCAATAAAGAGGATCTCGACCGGATCGAGGATATGATGAAGTCGATTATTCAGAAGAATCTTCCGGTGGAACGATTTGAATTACCCCGAGCAGAAGCTCGTAAGCTGATGGATGATCTGGGAGAGTCTTATAAAGTCGAGTTGATCTATGAACTTCCCGAGGACGCAACGATTTCCTTCTATCGTCAGGGAG
>CAYGIB010000266.1:0-3169 GCA_964349735.1 uncultured Oscillospiraceae bacterium
ACAGAAAGGTGTATGAATGTCACGTCAATCCATACCCGACCATAAACAATCAAACCAAAGCAGAAACAGACTGCTCCCGTGGTTGGTGTTTGTCAGCCTTTTACTTGTTATTGCTACGGCAATACTGCTGATGCTGATTAAAAATCATGCGGAAGCGGCTAGGGGCTCGGATTTTCCGCTCGGTGCAAATGCCATATCCGGCTTCGATTGCGATTACTCGGAAGCTCAACGCATATATCCGTTCGGAGACGGGTTGCTTAAGGTCACAGCGACCAGAATTGTATATATGTCCGTTTCCGGTAAAGAAATCTACGCGCATGACATGAAAATGGAGGAGCCTTATTGCGTCGTCCGCGGGGCGTATGCCTTGGTTGCCGACCAGGCCGGATTTTCCTATGTCTGCTTGAATAATTACGGGATGCTATATTCCGGATCCGTTGCCGGGCAAATCGGTTATGCAGATATCTCTTTTAATGGATACGGAGCATTGATTTTCGAAGAAGAAAACACAAACGGAGCGGTATGTATAATGAATTCCACAGGTGAGAAGATAGCACAATGGAACTCTGTGGAATCCGGCTATCCGGTCTCTGTAAGCTTTTCACCGAAAAGCTCCCTTCTGAGCATCGCACTAATTGACACGGACAGCTCGCACATGCAGCCGAACCTCAAACAAATATTCATACCGGATCCTTCTTCCGGAGAAAAACCGTACGACTTTTCCTTTGTTTCATCGGATGACTCGAGCATTCTACCGATGATCTCGCACATGAGCGAGGAGCAATTGCTGTGGTCCGGTATTTCAAGGATCTATTCGCTCTCTCAGGGCATACTGACCGAAGTACCCGCATCCTTTCCCAATATCAATACCCTTGTATCGCTGAATGGAAAAACAGGAGTTTTTTACTCCGAGGGTGTCGGACAACAGATATTGTTTTCATGTATTGAACCCTCTCTATCGGTATCTTCACCGATTGTACTTGGGAATCAGCTGAAGGCGCATTCGGCCTTTGGAAGGCTGGTATTAATCGCCGTCGACAATAAACTTCTATTGATCGACGCTGATACGTGCACAATTAAAAAAGAGCGAGCCGTTGATGAGGACATTATTCGGGTGCTTTTGTCCTCGAAGGACAGAGCGGTCATTGTTACGTCATCCGGCGTCCGGGAAATTCGTTTTTAGCGACGGAAAGGCAGTGAAGGAATTGGAAACGGAGCTGAAATTATCATATCGGTCAAAAGAAGAGCTTTTATCGGTTCCCGACAAGAAATGGTTTAAGAAGTATCTCTTGCCCGAGTCGCCGGTTCGTAAGGAACTAATTACCTCGTACCTGGATACGCCGGATTATATCATTCGTGGAAGCGGGGCGGTTATTCGGGTGCGCGAGGTCGTGGGCGAGAAGTATATTCACACGGTTAAGGTCTCTTCCGGAGGGAGCGACGGGCTTCATCAGCGATTCGAGTGGAACTTCAAGACCGACGAAGAGCATTTCAATGTTCCGGTTTTTCTCGAGCAGGCAAAAGCGGACGAGGATCCCTTTTCGATTCTGCAGAGTGTTCTTCTGCCCGCGGTTGATTCCGATCTGATTTGTATACTCCGGACACGTTTTACTCGAATTACATATCTGTCCGGAATCGGGCACAGCATCCTGGAAATTGCTTTGGATTTTGGAGAGATATATGCGGGTGACAAACGTGAAGAAATCTGCGAGATGGAAATCGAACTCTTGGAAGGCGATGTCCGAGATCTTCTGGCTCTTGGTCAAATAGTGATTGCCAAGAGTTCTTGTACGCCCGAAGATACCAGTAAATACGGTCGAGGTCTCCGACTCTTGAACCCCGAAGAGGCGATATGACGACCAATCAAGCAATTTCGGCAAATTATGATATAGCAATAATCGGAGCAGGAGCATCCGGGATGGCTTGCGCGCTATTTGTCACGCAACTCTTAAAGGGTGTATCAGGACAGAAAATTTCCGTTGCAATCGTTGAACAAAACCCGAGACCGGGCAAGAAACTCCTGCTTACCGGGAACGGCCGTTGTAATCTGACAAATCAATTGCTTTCAACAGATTATTATCACGGACATGACAAGCGGTTTGCCGAGAATGCAATATCTCGGTTTGACAATGAGGCCTCACGCAGTTTTTTTGAGAGAATCGGTTTGAGTACGTTTTATGACGAGTCCGGAAAAGCCTTTCCGAATTCTCTTCATGCCTCGTCTGTATTGGACTGTATGCGATTTGCATTGGAAGAAAGTGGAGTAATCCTTCTTACTTCAAAAAAAATCGACTCAGTCAGCAGACTCAATTCCGGATTTGTTCTTCACGACAGGAATGGTATCGCGATTAAGGCCAGATATGTCGTGGTTGCTTGCGGGGGTGCGTCTTCTCCTTTTACAGGATCCGATGGAAACGGGTATGCTTTGCTGCAATCCTTCGGACATACGATCATCAAGCCGCTGCCGGGAATTGTTCAAATCAAGACCGAAATTGATTTTGCTAAACCGGTTTCAGGCATAAAGATAGAAGGGAGTGTATCCCTTATCATTGACAATGTCGTTGTCAGAATCGAAAACGGTGAAATTCTTTTTACGGACTACGGCTTATCCGGCCCTCCGATTCTCCAGCTTTCAGGACTTGCTTCACGCGCGCTTTTCGACTCGTCAAAGGGGAAAGAAGGCAACACAGTTGACTTAAGCGTCGATTTCATGCCCGGAAAGTCAGAAAGAGAGGTTGAAAAGTTTCTCAGAGACCGGAAGACGGCCTTTTCCGGGAGGAAACTCGAGCAACTACTGGTTGGCGTATTTCACAACCGGTTAGCACTTCGGCTCATTAGGAGCTCGACAAATCAACCTCTGAGTCAACCGATTTCCGAGCTTTCCGACGTCGAGCTTATGACACTTGCCCGGAAAATCAAGGGAACACTGATTCGGGTAACCGGGGTCATGTCACTGGCTAATGCTCAGGTTACGATTGGAGGCGCGAACACGGACGAGTTCGATCCGCAAACAATGCAGTCCCGGCGATGCGAAGGCTTGTTCGCATGTGGGGAGATTCTTGATATCGACGGAGATTGCGGAGGATATAATCTTCAGTGGGCATGGTCGTCCGCCTATGTTGCCGCGCAAAGCATCGCGAGCTTTTTCGGGAAACAGAATGAGTAACGA
>CAYGIB010000267.1:0-3141 GCA_964349735.1 uncultured Oscillospiraceae bacterium
CCTCGGTAGTGAGATTGAAGCGCTGGCATGTCGCGGAGAATTTTTGTAATCTTTGCGGAACGCTCGTCTCGGTCTGGCCATTCCGATTTTTCGATCCGTTGGCGTATCTCAAGAATCATCCTTTTTAAGGTAATGACATTCCCTTCGTTGATGGCCATCTGTAATTCACTGATTTTCTGATAGTGTGACGCCTTTCCATCAACATGGTCTTTCAGATTGAAGATCTCCAGGTGCGTGATTATTCCTCTACAATCGAAGAGAATCTCCAGGACATCTTCTACGCAGAGATCACTGAGATTAAGACAAATGCGGTATCCTGCATGCAAGTGGTCCAGTATCTCCACCAGTTCATGGGGTGTCACCATGAAAAGTCTTGGGACATCTATTCCTTCGGGAGGGAAGTTCGGATCGTGCAGTGAAGGATTGCGGGTCGGTCTCAAGTATCGGACAACTACCGTCTCTGAATCGAATTCGTTCATTTTTTCGACCAGCGTTTCCATCTGCCGGTGTTCCTCTTGTTTCACCTGTGGATAGCTGTTTCGAAGTTCCGATACACGTATCTTCATCAACGGAAGCAGACGGCTGTGAATGAATTCAGACAAGTGGAGAATCGATGCCTGGCCACCAGCCACGAAGGAAAGAAAATCTGTTGTCTTCAATGGCTCAAGGTTAATTCCAAATTCTTCATTGATGGATAATCGGTGCTGGCGGTTGAACTCCTGAAGAACATCGATGACATAGTGCTTCTGATATTCGGAGACTTGGCGCCCCTCTTCCATAAAAGCCTGAACATGCGAATCCGTTAAAAACGAGAGGAAATCCTTGGCATCACAGAATCCTCTGGGTACCCATATAAATCGAATGTTGCGCCCTCGGAACTGCGCCCCGACGGATACCCCGATACGGATGATGATCCCCATGATCTCACCAGCCTTGAGAAGTTCGGAGGCAGCCTCTGCCGGCACAAAATTATAGTAGATCACGGTCAGACGGCGGATTCCCTTTATCCAGGCATCCATGATCAGATGCGTCGGGGTTTTCCGTCCCTTGGTGTTGGCATCGTGAACATGGTCGTCAAAGGCAATCTGATTCCAATCTTCCGGCATTTCGAGCAGGTGGTTCCGTTTCAATTCCCGACGAATCAGGCGCGGTTTTCCGGATACGGCCATTCGAAAATCATGTGCCAGTTCAAGTCGGCGCCTAAGGTCTCCCTCTTCTCGGACCAGCTCCTTCATTATTTGGAGCAGAACCCTCGCCGTGTTCCTCTTTAGAGAACTATGTGTAATGTTCAAGACCTCATCACGCAACGTCTGCAATGCGCTGAGGCGGTCATCGGCTTTGCCGACTTCCAGGGATTGAAGGAGATTGATCATGGCATGTGCAATCCTGAAATCCTGGGACGTGGCCATCTCTTTGATGCCATGAGGATGGAGGTAAGGATTCAGTAAATCCCGAAAGTTCTTCCTGGATACCTCTCGATTCAAAATATCATGAACCATCTTGAGGAGGTCATGGTCTCTTGTGTCGAATAGAAAGCTGTCAATTGATAGTCTCATGGCAATCTCTTTGTGCGATCGATAATGAAAAACCTTCATCCATGTCAGAATGGACCTACGGCACACGTTTGCTGACGAATATATTTAATCGATCTGCAATATCTTCGGCATTGTCAGCGATTTGGTCTATCTGCTTCGCAAAGTAACGAAGTTGCATTTTGTGGCTCAGATTGAGGTCTTCCCGTGCGAAGATGGCCCGCTGTAGCCTTGTAGATATTTTGTCCGTTTCCTTTTCCCAAAATGAAACTTTGTGGATATGATGTGCTACCGAATAGATATCGCTGAAGAAAGCCCGGCATGAACGAAGATCAGCTTCGACAGCCTCAAGGGTACATTTGAGGAGGTCCCTGAAATCTTGTTGAAATTCTTCTCCGATGACCGGATGTTCAACCTCCATTTCAGAAATCACATCTTTTAATTGATCTAACAGTGAGTCCATATTTTCGAGCAGTTCCAAAACATCAGCACGGGAGTCGGGAATCAATGTCTTGCGGTAGAGTGTCTCCTCGATTGAGCGCCGCAGCATATCTCTCTGTTTCTCCGTATCCCGAATGCACGTGAGTGAAGCCGTAAATGCGTCAAGATTTCCTTTTAGATAGGCATCTACTCCATTTTGACAGAACATTCCCGCCTCACTGATTTTATCCGTAAATTCGTCAATCTTCTTCCCAATATCTATTTCCTTTTTAAGGATTCCGATCCCCATGTGCGTACCCCCTCTTAAGATCTGTTCAGTAAATAGAAAAACGGATATTTTGTGAACGGACACTTTTTCTTGTCAAAAGCAATTTTTCACCCATTCTGTAAAGATAGCCAACAAGGCATAGACTCGAACCACATTCCGATTGGTCCCCGTCGCTAAATTTATAATTATTATAAAATGCTAACAAGAATTTCGTTATGGTTCGGGAAGAATGTACGCGGGAATGACACAAAAAGAAATGTTAAAAGATTTTATATATAGTATATATTCGATTTCTTATATGAAGATTAAAGAGGAGAGACGAAAGAAATACGTGAATTGTATGATATATGATTGTTAAGTCATATACTTACAGTTATTTATGCATTGCGGGCGGAAACAATATATTGGAATATCTTATATCAAATACAAACAAGATCTATCAAGGCAACGAGAGCAGATAAGAGCGGAGGTTGGTGTCCTGCTTGTTAATCCCCAGTTTCTTGCGAATGTGGTATCTATGAAGATCCACGGACCCGGGAGATATATTCAATAATAAAGCGATTTCTTTTGTTGTTTTTCCATCTTTGATCAAACTCGCCACCTGAATTTCTTTTGGTGTCAGATCGATGTATCTTGATGAAATACTGGTTAAAAAGGGTGATATGATATCGTTCATATGTGCTTCCAAGGTTTCAATGCAAGCCTTTTGTTCTGGATTTGGTTGACTCTTTTTCAATTTTTCCACATAGGGAATGACCTGATCCTTGACATTTGTTAGAAACATTTCTTCCGCTTCTTTTTTATCTTCTTCCCTTTGTTTGAGCAACACCTTCAGGGCCGTGTTGACCTCTTCCAGATTCTTGGACTTCATTTGCAGTTCACTTTCGCGCGCTTTCAAAT
>CAYGIB010000268.1:0-3118 GCA_964349735.1 uncultured Oscillospiraceae bacterium
CTTGAGAAGAATCAGAGCACCTTTTCCCAGACGCTTCTGGATGTGCCGAAGGGCCTGCCCGCCCTGATGAAAAGCGAAAAACTGCAGAGACGCGCAGCCAAGGCCGGATTTGACTGGCCCGACGCGAGCGGGGCGCGCGAGAAGATTGAGGAAGAACTTGCGGAGGTTGAACGGGAATTAATTACGAAGGACGAGCTTTCCTACGAAAGGGTGGAATCGGAACGAGAGCCGGAGCGCTTTTCGAGGTTGGAGTCCGAAATCGGGGATTTGTTATTCGCTGCGGTGAATTATTCGCGATTGCTGGGCGTAGATCCGGAGGTCGCACTGAACCGCGCAAATGAGCGGTTTACGGGTCGGTTTTCAAAAATGGAAGAGGAGGCTCTCAGGCGCGGGACAGAGCTTGTGTCCATGAGTCTCGATGAAATGGATCGTTTGTGGGAATTCGTGAAGGAAAGAGAGAATAATGAGAATCGATAAATTCTTAAAGGTTTCCAGAATTATCAAACGAAGGACGGTCGCCAACGAGGTTTGTGCCGCCGGGCGTGTTCAAGTGAACGGGAGGCCGGCCAAACCTTCGACAGAGGTCGTGGAGACAGATCGTATCGATATTGCCTTCGGCAACGGGGTCACATCGATTCGCGTCCTGTCCGTGAAGGAGACGACTCGAAAGAACGACGCATCGGATATGTACGAGATTCTGCCGCAGGAATCCGAGCGACAAGTCACGGATCCTGAAAAATAATGCCGGACGTCGAGCCGTGCGCGATTCGCGTTACTTGTACGTTACATGCGTATGACATGTTCGGTTTTTTTACCGATAATGCACGTTTTCGCTTCTGCGCGCCATTGTACTGTCTGCTGTGAATCCATACAATAACGTTATAAGCAGAAGTGTCTGTCAGCACGAAGGAGTCGCCTCATGTCTTCGAGAAGCAAAACCCGACCGATTTCCGGAGGCTATCGCGGTAGCGGTCATACGCTTGCGCGTGTCATTGTCGTACTCTTTTTTCTGATCTTGATTGCCGTTGTCGGATCCATGCTTCTTCGGCAAAATGCGACCTATCAACGCGTCGCCGAGCGTGCGGACGAACTGGTACTGCTTGAGAGAGAGGCCGTGGCAGAGAACGAGCAGGCCAACGGGATGAAAAGCATGGTCGGCTCGGACGAATACATCGAGCAGGTCGCTCGGGACCAGCTCGGCTTAGTGAAACCGGGAGAAACCGTATATCAGACGGAGGATTAGCTCCGTTTTCCGTAAAATGCCAATTAGAATTCGTTTCTTGCGCATTGACCTGGAACGAAAGGATTCCTATCGTATTCCACGCGAGAGCGGATCAGAACTCATGTCTTGCCCGCATTGCTTTGGAAAGCGTTACGTCATCCGCGAACTCAAGGTCGGAACCCATGGGGAGGCCGGAAGCGATTCGAGTCACCCTTATTCCCGACGGCTTAATCAATCTCGATATGTATAATGCCGTCGCTTCGCCCTCGGCCGTCTGGTTGGTGGCCAAGATGACCTCGCGAACCTGATCGCTCCTCTGAAGCCGAGTGATCAATTCCTTCAATTTGAGTGCATCGAGCCCGACGTTCTGAAGAGGGGAATATACTCCGTGCAGAACGTGATAAAGTCCCTGATAATCACGCATCCTCTCCATTGTTGAGACGTCGCGAGGGTTCTCGACGCATATCGTCGACTGATCCCGATTCGCGTCAGAGCAGACAGAACAAGGGTCGCGGTCCGTGTAATTCTGACATACGGAACACAGACGAACGGATTTGCGCGCGGATACAATTGAATCGGACAGGGCAGTCACATCATCGGAGGGCATGGATAATATATGAAAAGCAAGCCGCTGGGCGGACTTGCTTCCGATTCCGGGCAGTTTGCCGAGCTCGGCAATCAGACGGGCGATGGTCGGAGCATATCGCATCGGTTACCTCTGTCAGAAGGGCATCTTCATGCCGCCTGTGACCCCTCCCATTTTTGCTTCGGATAATTCTTCGAGCTTTCTCTGAGCTTCATTGCATGCGGCAATAATCATATCTTGAAGCATCTCCACATCATTCGGATCCACCGCGGCCGGGTCAATCTTCAGTTCCTTCAACTCATGGTCGCCTCCGATAATCACCTTAACGGCTCCGCCTCCGGAGGTTGCTTCAATCTGAGTCTGCTTGATCTCTTCCTGAGCCCGCTGTGCCGCTTGTTGCATCTTTTGCGCTTGCTGCATAAGCTGGCTCATATTCCCGCCGGGTAATCCTCGAAAACCGCCTTTTGCCATATGTAATTCCTCCTAAATTTTTGATTGGCAGACAGGAACCATTACAGGTTACCTGTCATCCGCTGTCTCAATCTCAATGTTGTTCTGCTTTGCATAAGCCTTTATATGACCGACCCAATCCGGTTGTGTCGAGACTTTTCCCTCGAGTTCTCCATTCTTTGAATCGGAATTCAGCGTCTGATCCACTTCGCTGTCTGTAAATAAACGAACCTCCCGAACCCCGCTGATGAGGGCGAGAGCATCCTCCTTGATTCTCTTATATTCGGTTCGCTGTGTCAATTGATCGATGTACGAGCGCATAATGTCCGGAAATATCAGATATAAATCCGGCTCGCGGAGTTCCGGTCGCGCATGCCTCAGCTGAAGCGAATCCAGCAGCATGGTGTCTTCCCAACGTTTAATCAGTATATTCCACAGATGCGAAACAGAGAGCGCTTCACCGGTCGGAGCCTCATTGCGCTTCGGTTCCTCGACTCCATCATCCGGAATCACCGGGGGCAACGGGATATTTGCATCGCGGACAGGAGGAACCGATGTGACCTTGGATAGATTGGTTGCCGGTCGATAAACAGGGGGTTGAGGCTCCGTCGCTCTTGTAAGATTGGGTGTGAGCGGTGCAATTTTGGAATAATCGACGGCTGCGGATCGGGGCTTTTCATCCGGAATATGCGAAAAGGTCTGAATGGTTAATTGAGCCGAAGCTTCGCCGGGATTGGTTTCCGGGGGAGCCAAAAAATCCGAATCCAAAACGAAAGAAGTTCGGATTGCCGAAGCGGGAACTTCCGGCTCCGGGGGACCTGAATCTGGAGCGACCGTTTCCGGGGGAACCGACTCTGGAG